>NZ_JBHTDO010000014.1:0-206733 GCF_042666575.1 Actinoplanes sp. GCM10030250
ACCACAACCCGAGCCGAGCCATTCATCACCCACGCGAGTGTTGACACCCCGCCACGAAACTTAACTTCGTGGCCTTGATGCCTCCCGGCCCCCGAGACACCACTGAGCACCAGCCAGGACAGCCAGCTGGCCGCCAGCGGGCAGTTACGGCCCGAAAAGCACCACTGAGCACCAGCCGAGACAACCAGCTGGCCGCCAGCGGGCAGTACCGGCCCGAAAAACACCACTGAGCACCAGCCGAGACAACCAGCTGGCCGCCAGCGGGGCGTTCCGGGCCGAAAAGCACCGCTGACGCCCAGCTGGCGGACTCGGTCCACCGCGGACCTCGACCCCGGAAGGTGTCCAGCGGCGGGGACTCCGGGGGAGGTGAGGGCTATGGCATCATGCGACCGGCATCCCTGAAGGAGATCCACATGACGACCTGGCTACAGGCCGGCCCCGAAGCGATCCGGTCCCTGTTGACCGACATGAAGGCCCATCGGGGGCCCTGGCAGACGGACGATGTGCATGGGCTGAGCCGCCGGATGGGGTGGACCCTGAACGAGGTCATCGAAGGCGAGATCGCAACCGGTCATGCCGGTTTCGGCGTACGCAAGAATGAGATCGTCTGCTATTTCCACGAAGGTCTCCTCGATCACATCACCGTCGGCATCACCGAGAACGTCAGAGAAGACGGAACCGACCGGGACCGCTTCATGTGGGACGCCTTCGCCGACACCGCCGCTGAAGGCGTGGCCGTCCTGGGGGAACCGACCGATCGGGATCACACCGAACCGCCGACGGTGCGCTGGCGCCTGGAGGACTCCACCATTCTGGTGAAGAATCTCGAGAGCGCCGTGACGGTGACGTGGGCGAGCAATCGGTTTCAGGACGAGTGGGACCAGATCGTGGAGGCGCTGGCATGAGCGCGTCCTCGTGGGAGGAACTGACCGAGCAGCTCGCGGCCCGCCTTCCCCGGCTGGAGATCGACGACGTCGTCATCCTCGCGGCACCCGGTAACCGATACACCGAGCTGGTCCAGCTGAAGAACGGGCTCGCGCTCGACGCGGTCTCCAACGCCTTCCTGCCGCCGGACGGTCAGCTCACCGCCGAGCAGGAGCGGGAGCTGCAAACCCTGGGCTGGCAGCCGCCGGCCGGGCCGATGCGGCAGAACTGGTGGCACGAGGTCGGCAAGTGGCCGCTGCACAGCCGCGACGCCGCCCGGATCGCCGAGCTGATGGTGTCGACCCTGCGTGACGTCTACCGCGTCGCCGCTCCGTCGGACGTTGAGCAACGCTCCTTCAAGTCCTGAAGCTCCCGGGCCCGCGACCGGGATGTATCCGCACGTTTTTCGGATTCGGCCTGGCGGAGATGGCAGGTTTCGTAGGCTTTGCGTGACAGGTGCGGCATTTCGTCTGCCTGACACCCCTGCATGCTGCTCGGCGAGCGGACGTGGGGGTGGCTGCGGTGGAGGAAACGGGGATGGACCGTGGTGCAGCAGGGTTACCGGCGTTCGGTGAAGCAGTCGACGCTGACCTGGGGCACGGCGGTGGTTCTCGCCGTGCTGGCCCTGATGCTCTGCTTCACCGTGCTGCAGGTGGGCCGGGCCGTCGCCGACGAGCGGGCCGCGTTTCAGCGGCAGTCGCAGTTCGAACAGCTCGCCATCGACCTGGGCGGGGCGTCGGACCAGCTGACCAACGAGGCGCGGATGTACGCGGTCACCGGCGACGAGAGCCATCTGGACGCGTACTGGGCGGAGATCGACAAGACGAAGACCCGGGATCGGGTGATCGCTGAGCTGCGGGTGCTGGGTGCGCCGGCCGCCCTGTTCGACCTGCTGGCGACGGCTAAGGAGAACTCCGACGCGCTGATCAACACGGAGACCCGCGCGATGCGGCTGGTGTTGCAGGCGAACGGCACGAGTCCGGCGGCGATGCCGGGACCGGTCGCCGAGTTCCAGCTGTCCGCGTCCGACGCGGCACTGAGCCGGTCCGCCAAGATGGCGAAGGCCGCGCGGATCATGTCCGACGAGCAGTATGCCACCGACAAGGCGCTGATCACCGCGCCGGTCGGACAGTTCCAGGACCAACTGCACGCCATCGCCGCGGCACAGGTGGCCGGCGCGGAGAAGACCACCCGCCGGTTGATGAACACCCTGTGGACGCTGAGCGCACTTCTGGCAGTCGGCATCGCCGCGGTGCTGCTGGTGGTTCACCGGCTGGTCGGCCGCACCGTCGTGCGTTATGCCGGTGCGCTACGCCAGCGGGACCCGAAGGACCTGGACTTCGTGCTGCCCGCCGGCGGCACCACCGAGCTGCGGGAACTGGCCGGCGGGTTCAACGACCAGTTCGAGCAGGTTCGGCAGCTGGTCGTCGCGGTGCGCGCAAACGCCGACGAGGTTCGCGCCTCGGCCGATCAACTGACCGGGCTCAGCAGCGACCTTCTCGCCTTCAGCACCGCCGCGACCGACCGCACCGGCGACGTCTCCACCGTGGCCGACGAGGTGTCGCACAACGTGGCCGCCGTATCGGCCGGCGTCGAGGAGATGACCGCCTCGATCGGCGAGATCTCGCAGAACGCCGCCCGGGCCGCACAGGTCGCCGCGTCCGCCGTGCAGGTCGCCGAGACGACCCGGCATACCGTGGCGCGCCTCGGCGAGAGCTCGGCCGCGATCAGCAGCGTGGTCACGCTGATCAACGGGATCGCCGAGCAGACCAACCTGCTGGCACTCAACGCCACCATCGAAGCCGCCCGCGCCGGCGAGGCGGGTAAGGGCTTCGCCGTCGTGGCCAGCGAGGTCAAGGACCTCGCCCAGGAGACCGCCCGGGCCACCGGCGACATCACCGGCCGGATGGCCACCATCCAGACCGACACCGTCGCCGTCGTGGACGCCATCGCCGAGATCAGCTCGATCATCGAGGGGATCAGCGACTCCCAGAACACCATCGCGTCGGCCGTGGAGGAGCAGACCGCCACCACGTCCGAGATCAGCCGCAGCCTCGGGGAAGCCGCCGGCGGCTCACAGCTGATCGCGGGCAACACCGGTGACGTACGGGCCGCCAGCGAACAGGCCCGGTCGGCCGCCAGCGTCACCCAGAACGCCTGCTCCGATCTGGCGGCCAGGGCGAACCAGCTCCATGAACTCGTCAGCGGTTACCGGACGAGCCGCTGACACAGCGGCACGAATCGGAGCCGGTTGCCGTACACCTGCCGTTTGACGTTGCTGTTGATCTTGATTCCATCGGCTCGGTGGCGGGCCCGCGGTGCGATGATCGCGGTGTGCGGGTGATGATGGTTACCGATGCGGGGCACGCCGGGCGCAGCAACGAGGACTTCGCCGGTGCTGTTCCGGCCGGGATGGTTCTGGTCGACGGCGCGGGTGGCATCGCCGGTGCCGAGGAGCTGTGCCGGCACGGTGTGGCCTGGTATGCCGCCCGTCTTGGCGGCGCTCTGCTGGGCGCGCTGGCCGACAAACGGAGCCTGCCCGGTGTGCTGGCCGAGAGCATCGAACGGATCACCAGCGAGCATCGGGGCACCTGCGACGTCACCCACCCGAGCAGCCCGTATGCGGCCGTGGCGATGCTCCGTTTCTCCGGCGGTCTCGTCGAGCACCTGGTCCTCGGTGACGCCGTCGCGATCGTCGGCCGGGCGGGGGACGAGCCGTTCGTCGCGCACGACCCCCGCGAGGTGGTGATCGCCCGGTCCTTCGAGGCCCGGCTGGCGGGCGTTCCCGAGGGCGGCGACGAATACCGGCGGCTGCTGGCGGAGTTGCGGGCCCACCGGAACACGCCGGGCGGTTACTGGGTGGCCAAGGACGATCCGCAGGCCGCTGCCGAGGCGATCACCGGCAGCTGCCCGGCGGACGAGGTGACCGTGACGGCGCTGCTCAGCAACGGCGCGAGCCGGCTCGTCGACACCTTCGGGCTGACCGGCTGGGCCGGGCTGCTGGACCTGCTGGACACCGCCGGAGCCGGCGAGGTCATCCGGCAGGTCCGGGCAGCCGAGGCCCGCGACGGTGTCGCTACCGATGACGCGACGATCATCTGGCGCGACCGTACGCCCGGGCAAGCGTATGGAACGCCTCCTTCGGGGACCAGTGCCAGTCGGACGCCGGGTCGCCGGGCCGGTCCCGGATCGGCTTGACGATGGCATAGCTGGCCATGTCCAGGTCGTAGCGCGGGTCGGGATGGTGCTCGGACTCCGGGGTGACGAAGGTGTACGCCAGCGCCGAATAGAGGTTCAGCGACTCGAAGGCCGCGAGAACGCTCGCCAGATAGCGGGCCTGTGTCCGCTCGCTGCGCTCCAGGTCGCCCTTGATCTCGGGCGGTTCCTTCGTGTAGTCGACGACGTTCCACCCCATGCCGCCCTGCTCCGGGGCGCCCTTGAACGTGCAGGTGCCGAACTCCATGATGGCCAGCGGCTTGCCCGGGCGGATGTGGCGCCTGATGTCGCGGACGTAGTCGGCGTGGTGCTCGAAGTATCCGTAGTAGTCGATGCCGATAATGTCGAAGAGGTCCCAGTCGACGTCCTCGTCGTCGGCGGCCGCGTACGTCATCCTGCCCTGGAAGACCGATCGGCCCACGGCGGCGGCCTTAGCCGTGAAACGGTGCAGGCGCCGGCGCATCTGTTCGGGATCGAAGTTTCCGCTCAGCAGGTTCTCGACCCGCTCCATGACGGTGTCGCCGGGGACGATCCCCGGAACGAACAGGACGAACTCACAACCGACGCTCAGGTGGACACCGGCGCCCTGGCGGCGCAGTCGTTCGGCGGCACGGCCGGTCTCCGCGAGGTGTTCGAGGATCTCCGGCGCCGGCCGGTCGCCGAGCGTCGGCTCCAGCCAGACGTGCAGCCCTTGCTCCGCGGCCTCGGCCGCGGTGGCGGCGAGCCGGTCGGCACCGGAGCCGGTGACCTTGACGGAACTGGCGTGCAGGTCGTGCCGTACGGCCCGGATGTCGTGGCGCATGCGGGAGACGCTCCAGGCGTCACCGACCTCGTACACGACGCCCCGAAGGGCCAGGCCACGTCTTGTCGCATTCGCCTCGGCACCGGCCTGCGGCAGGAGCACCGCGCCGCTCGCCGCCGCGGCCAGACCGAGGAACTCGGCTCGGGTGAACCTCATGTGACGCCTCCATTCAGGATGCGTCCAGCCTCGGGTACGCCGTCGCGCATCGGCGACAGCCGATGGTCTACGCGGCACTGACCAAGGTATACCGGTTCCCGTGGCCGCCGGAACGACCACGGGAACCCGCGTCGCGGTGTTACTCCAGGGTGAGCGTCATCGTGTTGTTCGGCCCCGACAGCAGCAGGGACAGCAGCGGCGTGAGCAGCCCGCACCCGGTGAACCGCGGGATCGTGTAGGTGCCCACCATCGTGATCGGCTTGAACAGCTCCACCGGTGTGGTGTTGTTCAGCGTGAGCGTCGACGGCCGCACCGTGCGGCAGCTCGACTTCACCAGGTTCAGTTTCGGCGCGGCGTCCTGGTGCACGTCGACGACCTGGAGCGTGAAGGTCGTCGTGGTCGACAGCTTGGACGCGCCGAGATCGATCGTCCCGGTCAGGCCGCCCACCGGCACGATCTTCACCGTCGAGGTGACGCCGATCAGGTTGGCCAGCTTCAGCTTCGCGGTCAGGTCGGAGAGGTTGGCACTGCCGGTGACCGTGTTGGTGTCGAGGTCGATCTGGGTCTTCACCGACGACGTCGGGACGGTGACGTCGACGTTGGGTTTGGCCAGATGCGTCGTACCCGTGACCTTGTTGAAGTCGATGTTGATGGGAGCGGCCTGCGCCGGAGCGGCGACAGCGATGGTGGCGGCGGCCCCGAGGAGCGCCGTCGTGACGAGCATGATGGGGCGACGTAGGTAGCCCACGGTTCCTCCATGTGACAGGTGAGTGGTGTCTCGGACGGACGGTGGCGAACGTCCGAAATGGTCCGCGAACCAGCATGCGGGGCTGAGGTTACCCGAGAGTAGGTTTTCGTGGTAGGCATGGAAGGTGTTCGATAAACGGTCGTCGGGCCGGGCCGCCGCGAGCGCCCTCGCCCCCATCCTGCTGGCCGGTGCGCTCGGCGTGACCGGCGCGGCCACCCCGGCCGCGGCCGCGGGGACCACCATCCGCGGCGAACTGCTTCCGGCACCCTTCGCGGGTCCGCAGAAGCAGATTTCCGTACGGGCAATCGACGTCTCCCCACTCGGAGTGGTCGCCGGCAACGCCCTGGAGACCGTCACCGCCCCCGACGGCTCGGTCTCCTACGTGGAGCGGCCACAACGCTGGGCGTACGCCGGACGGGCCGGCTGGCTGCGCCAACAGCTGACACTCCCCCGCGGCGCGACGTCCGGCCAGGTCGCCGCCCTCACCGACCGGGGTGAAGCCGCCGGATCCGTGATGCTGGGCTCGGCCCGGGCGGCCCGCTGGTCGCTCGACGGACGATCCACCACCCTGATCAGCGACGGTCCCGGCAACGTCACCGCGGTCGGCCCGAACGGCCCGTGGGGGGTCTCCACGTTCAACCCCGAGATCCCCATCCTCGGCGACGCCGAACTCGTGAACCGCGACAACACGCGCACCCCGCTGCGCGGAACACCGGACCTCGACACCGGCAACCGCCGCTCGGTCGGCTCCGTCGGCGGCCCCGGCACCGCGATCGTCTGGGTCAGTGAAGGGCTCGGCCAGGGCACCACCGCACGGCCGGTGCTGTGGCGCGACGGTGCCACCAAGCGCCTCCCCGTCATCGGCTCCTACTTCCTGGGCGCCGCGTGCCTCTCCCGGGTGGAAGCCGACGGAAGTGTCGTCTACAGCGGGTATCAGCCCGCCGACGGTGGGGTTGCCTTCCTGCTGGCCCGGCATGTCGGCGGGGTGCCAGGCACCGACGTCATCCTGTCGCGGGCGACAGGGCCGGGACAGCCCTACGGTGGCGTCGACTGCACGGCCGGGGCGGCGGGCGACACTCTCGCGCCCGACGGCGGCATCGCCGGGTATCTGATCGAATCCGGTAGCCGGAGTGCGGCGTACTGGGACGCGGCCAACACGCTGACGGTCGTCCCGCGTGAGGCCGGGGAGCAGTCGGCATCGGGGGTGGCGGTCGCCGGTGGCGGGCGGATGGCGATCCTTGCCCAGCATGAGGACGGCACCAGCCGCCTGTCGCTGTGGGACGATGGCGTCCGCACCCGGCTGGCTGCCCCGAGCGGGTGGAACGTGACGTCGGTGGTCGAGCTGACCGAGGCCGGGCTGCTGGTGGCCAACGCGCAGAACGCCGCGGGGGTCGTCCGGCCGGTCGCATGGAATGTGGCGGGAGTCTGACGGGCCTTTTGCGGGCGGTTTGCGGGCGGTTTGCGGGCGGTTTTGCGGGCGGTTTTGCGGGCGGCGCGCCGTACATCTGCATTTTGGGCATTTGATTCTGGGGCCGGGACCGCCGCCGCACGACGGTCCCGGCCGTGCTCTCGCTAAGCCGTGACGGCCCGCTCGAGCATGGTGCGATGGTGGATCATCCACCGGGCGGCACGGGCCCGCCAGGTCAGCGACCACAACGGCGCCGGATCGGTCGAGTCCGGAGTGATGCCGGCCCGGTCCGCCTCGGCGGCACAGTCCCGGATCGCGAACTCGATCATCCTGCTGACCAGCCCCTCACGATCAGCCCGGGACAACCCGTAGCCGTCGAGGAACAGCCGCAACTGCCTGGCGCGAGTGGCCGCGCCGGGCAGGCCGTGACGTTCGGCGATGTCGTCGTCGTGCAGCTGAGCGTGCCACCACGCGGTGGCAGCGACCTCGTCCAGACGATCGACTGGCCCCGCGAGGGTCCAATCGATGAACGCCACGGGTACGCCGTCCCGGGCAACGGTGTGCCACGGCCCGGCGTCACAGTGGCCGATCACCGAATCGGGGCCCTGGTGATGCATCCACCAGGGCTGCCACACCGCGTCCGGCGGGCGGAAGCCGGACGTGGCGGTGTGCAGGTCGCGCAACAGCGTGCCGACCTGCCCGACGTTCTCGTCCGCCCACGCGTGCGGGTGGACGATGCTGCCCTCGACGTACGTCAGCACCTCGTTGCCGTCGGCGTCGAACCCGTCGCCGGCCACCCGCGGTGCGCCGGCGAACCCGGCCTCCTCGAGGTGGCGCAGCAGGGCATGGATGGTGCCGGTCCAGGGCCGAGCGGAACGCTTGATCGTCCCGCCGGAACGGAAAACATGACTGGGTCCGCCTTCAGCCGCCGTCAGCGGCTCGAAGGACGATGCGGAAACCACGAATTCTCCTCGTGTCAGCGCGGTAAGCGGTGATACAGCGCCTGATGACGGCGCCAAGAGCCGGCGGCGCGGGAAAGCCCGTGGCCGGCTGAACCGCTACTCGCGTTGTCGCCGGTGCGCTCAGGCCGCGGCGAACTCACGGGTCGTAGCGGTGGTAGCCACCTCGCTGGGAACCATGCACGTCATCGGGACCTCCTCACCGAGCCGGAATCCGCACGCTAGCGGGCCGCACCAAGCGCCGCCAGCCAATTTCCGCACCCGTCCCGACCAAGGCACGGACTCCGGTTCTCCCGACACCGATGAGTTTTCTCAGGCTGCACGGTCCATCTCACGAACCGACTGCCTAGGGAGAACCGTGACCTCGATCCAGCCCATCGCCAGCACGCCTGACCTTCCCCGGCTACGCGCCTTCTACGAGAAGGTGCTCGGCGCGGCGCAGACCTTGCGCGTACCCGAGGAAGGCCCCGAGTTCTATGTCGAGCTGCGAATCGGCGCGTCCACGCTCGGGCTCGTGCAGGAGGAAGGCACCCAGATCGGCGCACCGGTGCGGATCATCCTCAGTGCCGAGGTCGCGGACGTCGACGCGCTGCTTCCTACGGTCGAGGCGGCCGGGGGCACCGTGCCGGGGCAGGCCAACGACATGCCGTGGGGGCAGCGGGTCGCGCACGTCCTCGACCCCGACGGCAACATGCTCAACCTGACCAAGTGGCTCTAGCCCGAGCTTCCCAGGGATGGCCCGCGCCGCCCAACCCAGCCAGGCAGCCCGGCTGGCGCTGAGCGGCACTTTTCACCCGCCAACACCCCGCTCAGCGCCAGCCAGACAGCCCAGCTGGCGCTGAGCGTCACTTTTCGCCCACCAACACCCCACCCACGCCCAGCCGAGCCACCCGGCTGGCACTCAGCGGCACCTTTCGCCCACCAACACCCCACCCACGCCCAGCCGGGCAGCCCAGCTGGACGTGAGTGCTGTGTCCAGCGCCGCGGGGCAGCACCGGGAGCCAGCCCGTTACCGGGCGGGCCGATCTTGGGCGGGGAACGCGGCTCGGATTTCCGCCGCCGTCGCCGCCTGCGAGGCCCGGTGCGGCGGCCAGGATCGTTGCGGCGCGGGTGTCGCGGAAACGACCCGTCCGGGGTGTCGCCAATCGCTGCGGGGCGGGCCGATGATGGCGGGATGGGTGACCGCAGGAGGCGGTGGCCGGCGGTGCTGGCTGTGCTCCTCGTCGTGCTGGGTGGCGTCGGTGCCACGGCCCGCCTGGACGGCCCGTCGGACGGCAGCGTGATCCGGTTCGGCGGTGCGGCCTGGCGGGCGGACGCGTTGCGGGTGGATGTGACCGGCGAGTCCGCGTTGCGTGACGGCGACGAGGTGACCTCGATCGGGGGTGAACGGTTCACCGGCGGGCTGGTCGTCCGGCCGGGTGACACCGTCGCCTATCAGCTGCGCGGTGGCGAGATCCGGGACGTGACCATCACCCGGGCGGATATCGGTGGCCCGCTGCGGGACGGCTGGGGCGACCTGGTGTTCGTGGTGTCGCTGGCGCTGCTCGCGGTGGCGCTCTACCTTCGCCGGCCGAACGAGCCGGCGGTGACGCCGCTGCTGGTCGCCGCCGCGGGGTTGCTCGGCAGCACCGTGGTGGTGGTCGCCGGGTTGCCGCCGCTCGCGCTGGCGGCCGGCGGTCCGGGTCCGGTGCTGTACTTCCTGAACACCGTCGGCGTCTACTCGATCGCCTGGGGTGCGATCTTCGTGCTGGCGCTGCGGTTCACGCCGCGGCATCCGTGGGCGCGCCCGGCCGTGATCCGGGCCGGATATCTGCTGCCGCTCGCCGCGATGGTGACCGTCACGCTCGGCGCGGTCGTCGCCGGGCAGGACGCCGTCACCCGCTACACCACGCTCGTCATCGCGCAGAACGCTGTCGTGACGGTGACCGCGCTGGCCGCGGGCGTGGCGGGCGTCGTCGCGTACCGCGCCGATCGGGATCCCGCCTCGCGGAACCGGCTGCGCTGGGTGGCCTGCGGCGGTGTGCTCTCCCTGGTGCTCGGCCTGGCCGGGTGGCAGCTTCCCACGCTGCTCACCGGCCGCCCGCTCCTGCCCGATGGCGCGCTCGGCCTGGCCGCCATGCCGTTCGTCGCCGGGCTGGCCATCGCGTTGCGCCGGCACCGGCTCTTCGACATCGAGCGCCTCGCGAACCGGTCGCTGGTCTACGCGGCGGTCGTGACGGTGCTCGCCGGCCTCTACACCGCCGTGGTCGCGCTGCTGGCGTCGGTGCTCAGGCTCTCCGACGCGGTCGCCGCCGCCCTGGCTGCCGCGGTGGCCGCGCTGGTTCTGGCACCGTTGCGGTCCGCGGCCCAAGACCTGGTCAACCGCATGATGTACGGCGATCGCGACGACCCCGCCGGAGTGCTGGCCGGGCTCGGCGGGCGCCTGGAGACGGTGATGCTGCCCGACGACGTCTCACCGACCGTGGTGGAGACAGTCGCCAGGTCACTGCGTGTGCCGTACGTGGCGATCGACGTCGGCGACGACCAGCTCCCGGCCGCCGAGTACGGCGTACCGGCCGGCGCCGTCCACGTCGAGCCTCTCTATCACTACGGCGAGAGAGTCGGCCGGCTGCGGGTGTCCGGCCGCGGTGTCGACGACCCGCTGGAACCCGCCGACCTGGCGCTGATCCGGTCGCTGGCCCAGCAGATCGGCCCGGCGCTGCAGGCGGTCCGGCTGCATCACGACCTGGTCCGGTCCCGGGCCGAGGTGGTGGCCCTGCGCGAGGACGAGCGCCGCCGCCTGCGCCGGGACCTGCACGACGGGCTCGGACCGGCGCTCGCCGCGATCGCGCTGAAGGCCGGCCTCGCCGCGCGTCAGGTCCCGGCCGGCAGCGCCCGGAACCTGCTCGGCGAGATCACCGACGAGGTGCGGACCAGCCTGGCCGACGTTCGCCGGGTGGTCGACGCGTTGCGCCCGCCGGCGCTGGACGAGCTGGGCCTGGTGGCCGCGGTACGGGCCCGGGCCGTGGCGCTCACCGCCGACCTGGTGATCGAGGTGATCGGCCCGGCCGACCGGGCGGTGCTGCCCGCGGCGGTGGAGACGGCGGGGTACCGGATCGCGGTCGAGGGGATGACGAACGCGGTCCGGCACAGCGGTGGCACCACCTGCACGGTCACCATCGAGGCCGGCGACCGTGAGGTGCGGGTCGAGATCCGCGACGACGGCGGAGGGCTGGCCGAGGCGCGTACGCCAGGGGTGGGATTGCGCTCGATGCGCGAGCGTGCCGCGGAGCTCGGCGGCGAGTGCACGGTGGAGAGTGCGGGTGGCACGGTGGAGAGTGCGGGTAGCACCGTGGAGAGTGCGGGTGGCACCGTGGTCCGCGCGCGGCTGCCGCTCGCGGTGGGAGCACCGGGATGATCCGGCTGATCCTGGCGGACGACCATCCGGTCTTCGCCAGAGGGCTGCGTGCGGTCTTCGAGGCCGAGGAGGACTGCGCGGTCGCCGAGGTGGCCGGGTCGGGCCGCGGCGCGGTCGAGGCGGCCCTGCGGCACGCGCCGGACGTGGCAGTGCTGGACATCGCCATGCCGGACGGCGACGGGCTGTGGGCCGCGGCGCAGATGCGCTCCGCGGGGCTGTCCACCCGGATACTGATGCTGACCATGGCGGACGACGACGAGAGCGTGTTCGCCGCGCTGCGTAACGGTGCCTCCGGCTACACGCTGAAGGGCTCGCACCCGGACGACATCGTGGCGGCGGTACGCGCGGTGGCTCGCGGCGAGGCGGTGTTCGGCGCGGGGGTGGCCGGGCGGATGCTGCGGCACTTCTCCCGGAGCGTGACGGTGGCGCCGTTCCCCCAGCTGACCGAGCGCGAGCACGAGGTGCTGCGGCTGCTGGCGGGCGGGGCGGACAACACGGCGATCGGCCGGCGGCTCGGGGTCAGCAGCAAGACAGTCCGCAACCACGTGTCCAACGTCATCACCAAACTGCAGGTCAGCGACCGTACGGCAGCGGTCATGCGGGCCCGCGACGCGGGTCTGGGCTGAAATTTCCCGGCCGATTCGGGACATTGTCCCGTGACGGCGGGACACCGGCGGGGCGAGTGTTCTCCCATGACCACGAGCCTGCTCAGCCGGCCCTCCGCAGCGAGGCCGTTCGCCGTCGTCAGCGGCGTGTTCGGGCTGGCCGCCGGAGTGTTCTTCGTGCTCTTCTTCGCCGCCGGCGGCCCGGGCGGCGGGTTCGAGTGGGCCGGAATCGCCTCTGACGTGCTGGGCTCGGTGCAGTTGGTCGCGCTGGCACCGGTGGCTCTGGCCCTGCGGCAGCGGATGCCGGCGGCGCGGGCCGTGCGGGTCGCCTGCGTGGTCGTCGCCGCGGCGGCCCTGCTCACGCCTCTGATCGAGGTCGTCACCCACCAGGGCATCTGGCCGGGCGCAGTTTCCGCGTACCTCATCTTTGCCTGGATCTTGATCGTCAGCCTGACCGGGCACCGGCGCCGCAGCCTGCCGCGGCCGCTGACCCGCGCGGGTCTGTTCATCGGTGCCGGGCTGCTGGTCGGCGTGGTCCTGCTGCTGCCGGGCCTGGTGACGCCGGAGCCGCTTCGGCAGGCCTTCCTGGCCGCGGGAATCGGCATCGGTGTGCTCGCGTGGCTCGCCCAGCCGGTCTTCACCCTGCTGCTCGCCGAACACGTGTTCAAGGAGGAGTCATGAGAAAGACCTACCGGGTCCTCGCCTGGATCGTCGCCGCCGAGGTCGTCGTGCAGGCGATCGCCATCGCCTGGTTCGTCGCCGGCCTCGGCCACTGGGTCGTGGGCGGCGGGGTGATGGACAGCGCCGCGATGGAGAGCGACGAGATCCCGTTCACCGAGCTCTACGGCGTCATCGTGCACGGCATCAACGGCTCGATCGTCGTGCCGGTCTTCGCCCTGGCGCTGCTCGTCGTCTCGTTCTTCGCGAAGATCCCCGGCGGGATCAAGTGGGCCGCCGCGGTCTTCGTGCTGACCATCGTGCAGGGACAACTCGGCTACCTCGGCCACGACTTCCCGGCCGCCGGCGCGCTGCACGGCTTCAACGCCCTCGCGCTGTTCTCGGTGTCGGTGATGACGGCGCGCCGTGCCCCGGCGCGGGAAGTTCACCGTCCCGTCGAGGCGAATGCCGAATCGGTGGTCTGAATGAGCGCGTGGCGGCTGCTGGCCGCGGGCGCGGCCACCGCCGCGCTCGTCGCGCCGATCGGCTACTTCTGGCAGGACAGCCTGCTGCCGGACTCGTATTCCGCGACAATCATGGGGTACGCGGACTCCGGCGGCGGACCGTCCCACGATGCGCACTCCGGCGGCCGGCCGGTCTCCGGGCTCACCGTCGCCGCCGGGCGCCGCGCGGACGTGTCGATGACGATGGTGGCCCGGTTCGAGAGCGGCCGGTACACGCTGAACGGCACCACGCCCGGTCCCCCGGTGCTCGCCTCGCCCGGAGATCTCGTCGAGGTCAGGCTGGTCAATCAGGACGTGCCGGACGGCGTGACCCTGCACTGGCACGGCATCGACGTGCCCAACGCGATGGACGGCGTCGCCGGCATCACTCAGGACGCGGTGCTGCCCGGCCAGTCCTTCGTGTACCGCTTCGTCGCCGACCAGCCTGGAACCTACTGGTACCACTCGCACCAGGTCTCGCACGTGCAGGTGATCAAGGGCCTGTTCGGTGCCGTGGTGATCGGCGGCGCCCGCACCGACGCGACCGCCCTCGTCCACCTGTACAGCGGCGGGAAGCACACGGTGAACGGCGCCACCACGGACATGCCGGTCGCGGCAGCCGCCGGCACCAGGGTCCGGGTGCGGATCGTCAACACCGACAGCGGCCCGATGTACGCGTGGACCGGCGCACCATACCGGCTGCTGGCGATCGACGGCACCGACGTCAACGAGCCGCCCGAGGTGTCCGGCAAGTCGGTGCAGATCACCGCCGGTGGCCGTGCCGATCTCGAGGTAACCGCACCCGCCCGCGTGCAGCTTGGCGGCAACCCGGGCATCGTCGTCGGCGCCGGCGCCGCGCCCGTCGGCAAACCGTCCGGCGTGCTTGATCCGCTCACCTACGGCACACCGTCGCCGGTCACGTTCGGGCCGGTCACCCGCACCTTCCGCTACGACATCGGGCGGCGGCTCGGCTTCGTCGACGGCAGACCCGGCAACTGGTGGACCGTCAACGGGCACATGCTGCCGGACATGCCGATGTTCCAGGTCAGCTCCGGCGACGTCGTCCGGATGCGGATCAGCAACGACAGCGGCGAGGTCCACCCCATGCACCTGCACGGCCACCACATGCTTGTCGTCTCCCGCGACGGGGTGGCCGCGACCGGAAGCCCCTGGTGGGTCGATTCGATCAACATCGCCAACCATGAGACGTACGACGTGATGTTCACGGCCGGCAACCCGGGCATCTGGTCGGACCACTGCCACAACCTCAAGCACGCCCGGGAGGGGCTCGTCGTGCACCTGATGTACGACGGTGTGTCCACGCCGTACACCATGGGTGACGGCAACGATCCCGACTGACCCGGGCCGGGCCCATAATGATCTCCACCGATACGGTCTCCGCATGTCGAGAATCGTGGCGGCCCGTGCCGTCCTGCCGGAGCACGTGTACCGGCAGGAACAGATCACCGAGGTGCTGGCCGACGTCGTCCTGGGTGACGAACCGGCGGCCTCTCCTCGTCGCGAGCTCATGCGACGGCTGCACACCGCGGCCGGCGTCCAGACTCGGCACCTCGCCCTACCGCTGGACCGCTACGCCGACCTCGGCGGTTTCGGAGCCGCCAACGACGTGTGGATCGAGGCCGGCCGCCGGCTCGGTGAGCAAGCCGTCTCCGCCGCCCTCGCGGACGCCGGCCTGGCACCGTCCGACGTCGACCTCATCATGACGACCTCGGTGACCGGGCTGGCGGCCCCCAGCCTGGACGCGCGGATCGCCGGCCGGCTCGGCCTGCGCGACGACGTCAAGCGGGTCCCGATGTTCGGCCTCGGATGCGTCGCTGGGGCCGCCGGTATTGCCCGAATCCATGACTACCTTCAGGGCCACCCGGACGACGTCGCGGTGCTGCTGTCCGTCGAACTGTGCTCGCTCACGTTCCAGCGCGACGACACATCAACAGCGAACCTCGTCGGTTCCGGCCTCTTCGGCGACGGCGCGGCGGCTGTCGTCCTGATGGGCGAGCGGCGCGCCGCCGCGGCCGGGCACGGGCGCTCCCCGCGGGTACGGGCGACCCGCAGCCGGCTCTACCCGGACTCCGAGCGAATCATGGGCTGGGACATCGGCACGTCCGGGTTCCGGCTCGTCCTCGCGGCCACCGTCGCCGGCATCGTGGACACCTACCTCAGAGACGACGTCGACACCTTCCTCGCCGGCCACGATCTGGCCGTCACGGACGTCAGCACCTGGATCTCCCACCCCGGCGGCCCCAAGATCATCGACGCGATCATCCGGGCCCTCGACCTGAAACCCGACGCCCTCGACGTGACCCGGCGCAGCCTGGCATCCGTCGGGAACCTGTCGTCATCGTCAGTACTGCACGTCCTGCAGGAGACGCTGGCCACCCGGGACATCGCCGTCTCCAGCCAGCCGGCGGTGATGCTCGCCATGGGACCCGGATTCTGCTCCGAGCTGGTGCTCCTGGACTGGTGACCGCCGGCGCGGCTCCGACGACGCGTTGCTGAGCGCCGCTCCACCTGTTGTTGCTGAGGGCCGCTCCGCCTGTTAAACAGGCCAGCAAGCGTCCGGCACGGGCCTGAACAGTGAGAGTGAGTCATGGAGCGTAATCGTTCTGCCGCTGCGGCGAACCGAGCAGGCCGGATCCCGCCCGTCTACCGAGCGGTCATGGCGGCGGCGGGACCCATCGTCCGCTGGTGGGGCCGACTCGAAGTGGTCGGCTTGGACACCCTTCCACTGCACGGCGCGACGATCGTCCCCGCCAACCACGACAGCGCATGGGACCCCGTGGTCATCGCGTTCGCCGCCCGCCGGCAGCGCCAGATCCAGGCCCTCGCCAAGGCGTCACTCTGGAAAAATCCGCTGCTGCGCCGCGTGCTCGACGGGATGGGGCAGATACCCGTCCGGCGCGGCCAGGCCGACATGGACGCACTGGACGCCGCGGTGCAGTGCCTCTCCGCCGGCGGCTGCCTCGGCATCTTCCCCGAAGGCACCCGCTCCCAGGGCCGCCAACTGCGTGCCCGAAGCGGCGCCGGACGTCTCGCCCAGGCCGTACCCGAGGCCCGCATCGTCTGCGCGGCGGTCTCCGGGACTGTCGACATCGCCCGCTTCCCGCGCCGCCCCCGCCTGAAGGTCACCTTCTTCGAACCCACACCGCCACCACCGTCGGAGTCCGCCCTACAACTGTCCACCCGACTGACCGCCGAACTCCGCGCCGTCGCCCCGATCGCAACAGCCGGCCGCCACTGACAGCCGCCACCCAACACCGACAGCCGAGCGCGGAGACCGACGGCGGCGGTTGGCACCGGCAGCTGAGCGCGTCGCGAGGCGTCCGATCCGTCCGGCGCCTTCCGCCTACTCGATCAGCCGGCTCAGGGTGGGCACTCAGCGGTGGGGTGCCGTTGCGACGGCTCACACCGCCCGGCCGTCGCCCCGACACCGAATGGCGACTCGATTACGTGCGCCTGCGACGGCTGGCGTGGCTCGGCCGTCGCCCAGACACCGAATGCGTCGGCGACTACGTGCCGCGGCTACGGCTCGGTCGCCTCAGCCGTCGGTGAGGCACCCAACCGCGCTTTGGGCGCGGGGACGGCTGGCGGTGGTGGACGTAACCGGCCCGCTGTTCGGTACACCGGTGCCAGCCGACGCCGGCCGGCTGGCGGTGGTGGACGTTATCGGGTCGCTATTCGGTCCATGAGTGCCGGTCGGCGCTTGCTCCGCCCTCTTGCCGTGCCCGGCGGAGGTTGAGTTGCAAGGTTTTGGGCGGGGATGGCCCACGCGGGATATCAAGCCTGACGGTCCTGCGTGGGCCATCCCCGCCCAAAACCGTCCCAGCTTGCGCAAACCCACGGCGCTCGCTGAAGCCACAGTCCGGGCGGGAGTGAGTTACGAGGTCGTGATGGTGAGGTTGTCGAAGGCTGCGGCGGCGTTGTAGACGCGTACGCCGGAGGAGCCCGAGGCGTACGTGTTGTCGGTGACTGTGATTTTGGGGTTGGTCATGTCGTTGACGAACACCTTCAGGGACGTGCCGGCCGCCTCGATCCGCAGGTGGTAGCGCGTGCCGGGGGTGATGGGCATGGGTGTGGCGCCCAGCCGGGTCCAGTTGTTGTTTGCCTTGCCGAGGATGACCTGGCCGGCCGGGGTGATGCCCGCGTAGTAGCCGCGGTAGCTGTCGGTGCCGACCGCGGCGGAGGTGGCCCGGAAGACCAGGCCGGCGTCGCCGCCGCCGGAGGTGACGGTGACGTCGGCGTCGTAGACCGCGTTCGTGTGGTTGTCGGTCAGCAGTGACTTGCCGCCGTAGGAGTGCTGGGCCCGGTATTGCCCGGCGGTGGCGGTCCAGGTGCCGCCGTACGTCTTCCAGCCGATCGCGTTGTTGTCGTCGAAGTTGTCCTTGACGAGCATTTTGACCCGCTGGATGGTGCCGTCGGCGGCGAAGTTCATCCGGTCGTAGGCCAGGAACCGGGCGTTGCCGTCGGTCTCGCCCAGCGGCCGGCGGTGGTAGAAGATGTACCAGGTGTCGGTGCCGGGGATGTTGAGGACCGCGTTGTGGCCCGCGCCGCGGGCGACAGTGGCGTCCTGCGCGAGGATCTTGTCGAGGCGCCGGAACGGGCCGATGGGTGAGTCGGACATGGCGTAGGCGACGGAGTAGTCCGGACCGGTCCAGCCGCCTTCGGACCACATCAGGTAGTACTTGCCGTTGCGCTTGAGCATCTGCGGGCCCTCGATGTACCCCGCGGGGGTGATCTCCTTGAAGACCGTGCCGTCGGCGAACGTACCCAAGCTTGTCATGTCGTTGTTCAGCTTGGCGACGTTGGCGTGGCCGTGGCCGCCGTAGTAGATGTACGCCTGACCGTCGTCGTCGATGAACACGTCCTGGTCGATCGGCTGTGCGCCGTTGACGAACCGGTCGACGAGCGGCCGTCCGATGGCGTCCACGTACGGTCCCTCGGGCCGGTTCGCGACGGCGACGCCGATGCCGCCGAGCTCGGTGTTGCTCTGGATGTCGTTCGCCGCGAAGTACAGGTAGTACTTGCCGTTGCGCTGGATCGGCGCTGGCGCCCAGACCGCGTACTTCGCCCAGGAGACGTTCGCGGTGGTCAGCACGTTCGGGTGCTTGGTCCACGTGATCAGGTCGGCGGAGGAGAAGGCGTCCAGGTAGGTCTGCTCGGCGTAGCCGCGCGACGAGGTGGGGAACACCCAGTACCGGTCGTTGTAGATGGCCACGTCGGGGTCGGCGTACCGGCCGTCGACGAAGGGGTTGCCGGCCTCCGCGGTCGTCTGGACGGGGGGTGCGGCGAGGGCCGGCAGGGCGAGTAGGGCCACCAGGGCCGCGGCGACTGTGTTCACGATTTCCCCCATCGACGCTCCTAAATGAACGATGAGGTTTGTTTACTGGTGGTGCCTTCTGCCGTCAAGGACTTTGGTTGGATCATTGCTAACTTTCGCTCCGAGTGTCAAAAGTCGGCCGGCTGCCGGGTCAGGAGGCGGACGCGGAGTCGGTGCAACTGCGGCATCAGCCCGTAGATGACGATGGGCACCGCGATGGTGACGAGCACGAGGGTGCGCAGTACGGGTGTGAGGGCGCTGAGCCAGTCACCGAGTGCGAGGTTCAGCACTGTCAGGGTGGGAAAGACCGCGAGCCAGATCATCACGGCGAGCTGGTGCTTGGTCGGCGGCCCGGCCGGGGCCGGCGGGTTTGTGGCGTGGGGGCGAGAGCTGGTCACGGTGTCTCCTCCAGGGGCGTTGCGAGTGCGGTGCGGACGTCGTCGTCGACGAGGTCGGCGTTGAGGGCGATGGCGGCCGCGGAACCGGCGCCCGCGGCGGTGATGACCTGGGCGCGGGGGTCGACGACGTTGCCGGCGGCCCAGACGCCGGGGACGCTCGTGCGTCCGGCCGGGTCGGTCTTCACCCAGCCGTCCTCGGTGACGTCGCAGCCGAGGCTGGTGAGCAGGTGATCGTTGGGGGCGAATCGCGGCGGCACGAACAGCGCGTCGCGGGGTACGACACATCCGTCGTCCATCTGCACGCCGCGCAGCCGGTCGCCGTCGAGGACGAGGTGCTCGACGGTTCCCTCGACGACGCCGATGGCGCGGGCGGCGAGCTGGGTTCGCTCGGCGGCGGTCAGCGTGCCGGGGCGGGCGAAGTAGACGAGGTCGTGGGTCCACTGGCGCACGATCTGGGCGTACCGGACGGCGCCGGGGGTGCCGCCGAGCACGCCGAGCCGCCGGTCGCGGACCTCGTAGCCGTGGCAGTAGGGGCAGTGCAGCACGTCGCGGGCCCAGCGCTCCCGGAGGCCCGGGATGTCGGGCAGTTCGTCTCGCAAGCCGGTGGTGATCAGCAGGCGCCGCGCCGATATGCGCTGCCCGCCCGCGAGCGTCACCTGGAAACCGCCGCGGCCGCCGGGTGCCGAGCTGTCCACGGTGCCGTCGACGATCTCACCGCCGTAGTGCTGGACCTCCTTGCGGCCGGCGGCCAGCAGTTCGCCGGGCGGGAGGCCGTCGCGGGACAGGTAGCCGTGCATGTGGGTGGCGGGAGCGTTGCGCGGTGCGCCTGCGTCGAGCACCAGGACTTTCCGTCGAGCCCGGGACAGGACCAGGGCTGCGGACAGGCCGGCGGCTCCCCCGCCGATGATTGCTACGTCGTATTGGCTCATGAACAGGAGCCTGGTCCTGCCACCGCGCCGGGCCAACGAATGTTGCCGTTACCGGGAAATGGGAGTGGGATCAGCTCGTGGAGGTCACTGGGACAGGCGGGCTGGAGCACGTCGGGGCCCGGCTGAAGAGCGTGCGTACGCGGCGCCGGCTGACCCTGACCGGGGTGGCGGAGGCCACCGGGATCTCGAAGAGCACGCTGTCGCGGCTGGAGAACGGGCAGCGGCGGCCGACCCTGGAGTTGCTGCTGGCCCTGTCGCAGGCGTACCGGGTGCCGCTCGACGACCTCGTGGGTGCGCCCGACGTGGGCGACCCGCGGGTCCGGCTCAAGCCGGGCCGGGTGAAGGGCCGTACGGTGATCCCGCTGACGCGCCAGCCCGACGGCATGCAGGCCTGGAAGATCGTCATCCCGGTCAGCAAGATGACGCCGGAGCCCCGCTCACACGACGGCTACGAATGGATCTACGTGCTGTCCGGCCGGATGCGTCTCGTCCTGGGCGATCAGGACTGGGTGCTGGCTGCCGGCGAAGTCGCCGAGTTCGACACCCGGGTGCCGCACTGGTTCGGCAGCACCGGAGATGAGCCCGCCGAGATCCTGAGCATCTTCGGGCGCCCCGGCGAACGGATGAGCGTGCGAACGGCAGCCACGCGGCTCCACTGAACCCCTGGTCCACGACCACTTCGGCGACCGGGCCGGTATCCTCGCCGAGCTGTGCCGCGAGTTCGAGGCTCATCAGAGTGAGCCGGCCGATGTCGTCGCCCCGGCCCGTTAGACGGTGGCCTCGGTGGCGAGGTCGGCCGGGCGGCCCGTGCTGCTCGTCGCCGTCAGTGCGGCGGCGAACAGCACCGTCTGGTTCACGGCGTTGAGGAAGACGAGCAGGCCGACCGAGCCCGCGACCAGGTGGTACGCCGGATTGTCCTCGGTGCGTTCCACGTACAGGCGACCGAGGGTCTTGAGCAGTTCCAGGGCGGCCGCCACCATCAGGGCCGGCCCCAGGACCCGGCGCCACGGCATCCGCACGCGGGGCAGCCCGGTGAGCATGCCCGCGGCCAGCACCATGTTCACGCCGATGCCCAGCAGGAGCCCGATCGTGGCCAGCAGCCACCGGGACGGCGTCGCGGCGGTGTCAGCGGCGTCCAGCACCCGGTTCGCGACGTTCGTGGTCAGGTTGGCGATCGAGAGCGAGGCCGCCAGCAGGAGTCCCAGCCCGGCCAGCACGAGCAGGTCGATGAGTACGCGGACGACGAGCCGGCCCGGGTATTCGGGCAGCCGCCACATCTTGCGGATCGACGAGCGCAACGCGTCGACCCAGAACCATCCCGTGATCGGCAGGCCGATGAACGCGATGACGCCGGCGGTGTTCCTGGCGTCGCGCAACGTCTGCACCTCGACGTGGGGCAGGTATTCCGCGAAGTAACGCTCCACCGTCCGCAGCACCACCGGATCGTCCAGGAAGAACCCGAAGACCGCGAAGCCCATCAGCGCCAGGGCGAACGTGGCGAAGAACGCGTAGTAGGTCACGGCGGCGGCGAGCCGGCCACCGTCGGCCTCGTCGTAACGCACCCCGGCCCGGATCACATGGTCCAGCCAGCCGGCCCGGTCGCGCAGGCGTCGCCAGCCTGCCGCGACCCTCCCCGCGAAAGTCCGCTCCGTCACGCAGCCACCGTTACCCGGCCACCCACCGGGTTACGCAGGCACCGGGATGATCAGCCGTAGATTCCCAGCAGCGCCCGCGACGCGGCTTCCACGATCTCATCCGTCGACGCCTCGAGCGTGCCGTCCAGCCAGGCGGTGATCAACTCGGCCATGCCGCCGATGAACAGCATGCCGCCGATCTCGTCCTCGTTCCGGCTGCGGGCGGGCGCTCCGAGGACCCGGCTGCGGCCGGGCGCTCCGAGGACCCGGCTGCGGCCGGGCGCTCCGAGGACCTTGCGGGACTCGATCGCCGACTGGTGAGCCAGGTGGCGGAGCAGTTCGGTGCGGCGCTGCCGAAGTTTCGGCACGGCGAGGGACTCCACGATCGCGACCCGGCCCTTCCGGGGGTCGTCCAGGAGCAGGTCCATGAACGCCCGTACCGAGGCGCGTACCCGTGCCATCGGATCGTCGCCCGCGGCCTCGGCCGCGGCATGGCTGGTCTCCTCGATCTCGGCCGCGATGGTGTCCATGACCGCTTCGAGCAGCGCTTCGAGCCCGGTGAAGCTCTCGTAGAAGTACCGCTCGCTGAGGCCTGCCTCGGCGCAGACGGCGGTCATCGTGGTGCGCGTCAGCGGATCGGCCCAGACCGTGAGGCCGGCGGCGAGCAGCCGGGTGCGGCGCCGCACGACCCGGTCGGCGGCGCTGACGCCCCGGTAGATCCCTGATCGGACCGCCATGTCGCCAACCATGCCACAGCCGGTCCGAAACATTGACAGGACGCCCTTCCCGAATCACGCTGGTCGATACGACGATGTCGTTTCGAGGTGAGCCATGACGGCCGAGACTCTGGAACTGAGCCACCTGCGCCCCGACGATCGCGGGCTGCCCTGGATCGGCCGGTTCTTCGACTATCAGCGGGACCCGGTCCGGCTGTACCGGCGCCAGTGGGAGCACTACGGCCCGGTCGCCCCGTCCTACATGCTCGGCAGGACCACGGTGATGCTGATCGGCCCGGACGCCTGCGGCGAGGCGCTGCAGAACAGGGACAAGGCGTTCGCCAACGAACCGGCCTGGTCACAGCTGGTCGGCCCGTTCTTCCACCGCGGGCTCATGCTCATCGACTTCGAGGACCACCACGATCATCGGCGGATCATGCAGGAGGCGTTCACCCGGGAGCGGCTGGACGGCTACACGCGCCGGCTGCACCCGGCCATCGAGCGCGGCATGGCGGGCTGGGAGGCCGGCCGGCAGGTCCGGGCGCACTGGCGTCTCAAGCAGCTCACCCTCGACATCGCCGCGGATCTGTTCATGGGCGGCGCGCACGACACCAGCAGGGCCGAGATGGACCGGATCAACAAAGCGTTCATCTCCTGCGTACAGGCCGCCGCCGGTGTCGTCCGGGCCGACGTGCCGCTCACCCGCTGGGGCCGGGCCTACCGCGGCCGGCGGGTGCTGGAGAGCTTTCTCAGGGGTTACCTGCCGGCCAAGCGGGCCGCGGTGACCGACGACATCTTCTCGGTGCTCTGCCACATCGAGACCGAGAACGGCGACCGGTTCTCCGACGACGATGTCATCAACCACATGATCTTCCTGATGATGGCGGCGCACGACACGTCGACCATCACCACCTCCGCGATCCTTCAATACCTCGGCCAGCACCCCGCGTGGCAGGAACGCTGCCGGGCCGAGGCGCTGGCTCTCGGACCGGCGCCGGACCGGGGCGAGCTGGAGTCGCTGGTCTCGATCGACCTGGTCATGCGCGAGGCGCTGCGCTTGCGGGCGCCGGTTCCGGTGCTGGTCCGCTACACCGTCAAGGACACCGTCGTCCAGGGGGTCCGCATCCCGGCCGACACGATGTGCACGGTCGGCATCCAGTTCACCCACCTGATGGAGGAGTACTGGACCAACCCGATGGTCTTCGACCCCGAGCGCTTCGCACCGGAGCGCCGCGAGGACCGTTCGCACCGGTTCGCCTGGGAGCCGTTCGGGGGCGGCGTGCACAAGTGCATCGGCATGCACTTCGCCGGCCTGGAGGTCAAGGCGATCATGCACCGGCTGCTGCGCGAATATCACTGGAGCGTCGACCCGGGATATGTCCCGCCGCTCGATCAGCATTCACTCCCGTTCCCCAAGGACGGCCAGCCGATCCAACTGATCAGGAACTGAGCGACAATGAGCAATTTTCTACCTGGCATCGGGCCTGAGGCTGCCGGGCCGTTGTCCGGCACCGGCGGCCGAGGCCCTCGCCACGTTGAAAAAGGCTCAATCATGGGCAACGGTACGGTCAGCGCCCACCGCCCAGCCTGGCTGACCGGCGCCCGGCTCGCTTCACTACGGCGCTGGGTCGCCGCTCCCGACGGCGGCTCGAGCACGACCACGGCGATCGCGCCGTTCGATGCCCTGCCGACCGCCGCCGTGCCGGCCTGTACCGCCGGCGACGTCGCAGCCGCCGTCACCCGAGCCCGGACAGCGCAGGAGCACTGGGCCGAACTGTCCTACGGCGCCCGCGCAGCGGTCGTGCTCCGCTTCCACGACCTGCTGGTCGAGCGGCAGGACGAGGTGCTCGACCTCATCCAGTGGGAGATGGGCAAGGCGCGCTTCCACGCCTGGCAGGAGGTCCTCCTGCTCGGCACCGTGGCCCGTCACTACGCCCGGCACGGCCAGGCGTACCTCAAGGACCGGGTCGTCCGCCCGGCCGTCCCGGTGGTCACCCGGGCCCGGGAGCTGCGCATCCCCAAGGGCGTCGTCGGGATCGTGTCGCCCTGGAACTACCCGCTCTACCTCGGCGCGGGCGACCTGATCCCGGCGCTGCTGGCCGGCAACACCGCCGTCAGCAAGGCGGACGAACAGACACCGCTGACCCTGCTGTGGGCCCGGGCCCTCCTCGCGGAGGCCGGCCTGCCGGAGAACGTCTGGCAGGTCGTCTCCGGCGACGGGCCGGCGATCGGCACGGCCCTCGTCGACGCCGTCGACTACGTCTGTTTCACCGGCTCCACCGCCACCGGCCGGATCGTGGCCGAGCGCGCCGCACGCCGCCTGATCGGCACCTCGCTCGAACTCGGCGGCAAGAACCCGCTGATCGTCCGCGCCGACGCCGACCTGGACCTCGCCGCCCGCGGCACCGCGGAGGCGGCGTTCGCCAACAGCGGCCAGATGTGCATCCACATCGAGCGCGTGATCGTGCACACGGACGTGTACGACGCGTTCACCGGCGCGCTGCTGGCCGCCACCAGCGGGCAGCGGCTGGGCCAGGGCATCGGCTTCGGCTACGACGTCGGCCCGCTGGCCGGCCAGGCCCAGCTGGACCGGGTCAGCGCGCACGTCCGCGACGCCGTCGCCAAGGGCGCCACGGTGCTGGCGGGCGGCCGAGCCAGACCCGACATCGGCCCGTACGCCTACCAGCCCACCGTCCTGGCCGGCGTCACCGACGACATGGACGTCTGCCTCGGCGAAACCTTCGGCCCGGTCGTCGCCCTGCACCGGGTGGCCGACGACGCGGCCGCCGTCGCCGCCGCCAACCGTGGCCGCCACGGCCTGTCCGCCAGCATCTTCAGCGGCGACATCGCCGGTGCCGAGGCGATGGCCCGCCGGATCCGCTCCGGCGCGGTCAACATCAACGACGGCGCCGGCCTCGCCATCGGCACGGTGGAGGCGCCGATGGGTGGCCGCGGTGACAGCGGCCTGGGCCGCCGCCACGGTGCCGAGGGCATCCGCAAGTACACCGACGCGCAGACGGTGGCCGTCTCCCGTCTCGGCCCGGTCGGCCCGCCGCCGGGCCGGCCGGCGGAGTCGTTCGTGGCGCTCGGCAACAGGCAGTTGAAGCTGCTGCGGCGGCTCGGCATCCGGTGATCGCGCAGAAGGGACCAGCATGGATTTCGACGACACCCCGGACGAGGCGGCCTGGCGCGCCGAGGTCCGCTCGTTCCTGGAGCAGCACCGCGACGGGCACCACGATCACCGGGCCTGGCAGGCCACCCTCTACGAGGCCGGCTTCGTCGGGGTGGCCTGGCCGGTGGAGGCCGGCGGGCGCGGCGGCACGCCGATGCAGCAGGCGATCGTCGACCAGGAGATGGACCGGCTCGGCCTCCCCCGCCTGATCAACCTGATCGGCATCGGCATGTGCGGGCCGACCATGATCGTGCACGGCAGCGACAGCCAGAAGCAGCGCTACCTCAAGCGGCTGCTGCGGGCCGACGACCTGTGGTGCCAGCTGTTCAGCGAGCCGGAGGCCGGCAGTGACCTGGCCGCCCTGCGTACCCGGGCCGTCCGTGACGCCGGCGGCGATTGGCGGATCACCGGGCAGAAGGTGTGGACGACCCTGGCTCACCTGGCCGACTACGGGATCCTGCTCACCCGTACCGATGCTGACGTGCCCAAACATCGCGGCCTGACGATGTTCGTCGTCGATATGAAAGCCCCCGGTGTCACGGTCCGGCCGCTGAAGCAGATGAACGGCGAGGCGCATTTCAACGAGGTGTTCTTCGACGACGTGGTGGTGGCCGACGCCGAGCGCCTCGGCGAGGTAGGCGACGGCTGGACGGTGGCGCTGACGACCCTGATGAACGAGCGGCTCTCGCTCGGCGGCGGCGGTACGGCGATCGGGTCCAAGCCGGAAACGGTGGCCCGGCACGTCGCCGAGCACATCGGCGCGCTGCCCGCCGACCGGCAGGTGCTGGCCCGCCAGGAGCTGGGCCGGGGCTACGTCGCCGCGCTCGGCGCCCGCTACACCGGTTACCGGCAGCTGTCGAAACTCAGCCGCGGCGAGTTCCCCGGCCCCGAGGCGTCGGCGGGCAAGCTGAGCGGCACCCGCTCGGCACGTGACCTGGCCGACCTCGCCGTCCGCGTCCTCGGCGCCGACGCCCGTGTCGCGGCGTCGCGCGACGGCGACGGCACCTGGCAGACCGTGCAGGCGGTGCTGCCCGGCATGGCCATCGCGGGCGGCAGCGACCAGGTGCTGCGCAACATCATCGGGGAACGTGTCCTCGGCCTGCCCGCCGAACCCCGCGCCGACAAGGGCCTCACGTTCAAGGAGAGCCTCGCGTGAACTTCGACCTGGATCAGGAGCACCTGGATCTGGCCGCCGCGGCCCGCGAATTCCTGTCGGCCTCGGCCTCACCGGCGGCGGCCCGGGCGGCGCTGGAGGGCGGCGCCGCGGCCCGGCCCGGTCGTGCGGAGCTGGTCAAGAGCGGATACGCCACCATCACGGTTCCGGAGAGTGCGAGCGGGGGCGGCGGCAGCGTGCTGCAACTCGCCGTGGTGGCCGAGCAGGCCGGCCGGGTCCTCGCCGGCCCGTCGCTGGTGACTTTCGCGCGGGCGGCCGTGCTGCTGGAGGGCGACCGCGACCGCCTGGCCGGTCTCGCCGACGGCAGCCTGGCGGTCGCGGTGATCGACGAGAGCGGGCCCGTCCTGGACGCGGCCGGCAGCGACACCTTCCTGGCCCTGCGCGACGGCGCCCTGGTCTGCGGGCCCGGCCGGGTGACCGCCCGGGAGCCGATCGACGCGACCCGCGGGCTCGGCGACGTCGACCTGGGCGAGGCGAGCGTGCTAGTTCCCGGCGCCACCGAGCTGTGGCGGCGGGCCGAGCGGGTCGGCCGTACGGTATTGGCCGCGGAAAGCCTCGGCGCCGCCGCCCAGGTCTTGGACCTCGGGGTTGCCTACGCGAAAGAGCGGCGCGCGTTCGGGCGCGCGATCGGCTCCTACCAGGCGATCAAGCACATGCTCGTCGACGTCTACGTCGAGGTGGAGCAGCTGCGGTCGCTGGTCTGGTGGGCCGCCTGGGCCGCCGACCACGCGCCCGGCGAGCTGCCCCTGGCCGCGGCCGCCGCCAAGGCCGCCGCGGCGACCACCCTCGACCACGCGGCCGAGACGGTGATCCAGGTGCACGGCGGCATCGGGTTCACCTGGGAGCACGACGCGCATCTGTACTGGCGGCGCGCCAAGGTCGATCGATTCCTGCTCGGTGACGACGTCGCGGCCTTCGACGAGGTGGCGCGGCTGGCCATGGAGGTGGCAACGCGATGAGTGATCACAACCTCGCTGTCCTCGCCGAGAAGTCCTTCGAGCGCCTCGGCGACTACGAGTCGCTGTTCTTCGAGGGCAGGTGGCTGACCTCGGCCGAGATACACCAGCGGTCGGCCCGGGTCGCCGCGGGGCTGCGCGCGCACGGGGTCCAGCCGGGCGACCGGGTGGTCGTGATGACGATGAACGCCCCCGAGGTGTTCATCTCCTACCGGGCGATCTGGCGGGCCGGCGCGGTGGTCACGCCGGTGATCTTCCTGCAGAGCGGGCCGGAGCTGCGGCACATCCTCGACGATTCCGGCGCCACCGCCGCGATCATCAGCCCGGAGCTGGCCACCCTGTTCGGCGCCGCCGCCGACGGGCTGGCGATCACCACGTTCGTCATCGGCGAGGACTCGTACACCGCCCTCGAAGCCGGCGAGCCGGCCGCGATCGAGCCGCGCGCGGACGACGACCTGGCGGCGCTGCTCTACACCGGCGGCACCACCGGGCGGGCCAAGGGCGTCATGCTCAGCCACCGCGGGCTGTGGGAGGCCGGGCGCGGCCTGGAACTGGGCTCCCGATCGGGGACCTCGACCCGGTCGCTGCTGCCGCTGCCGCTGTCGCACGCCTACGGGCTGATCGTCGCCATCGCCGGCCTGCACAGCGAGCGCAGGCTCGTCTCGGTCCTGCAGCGCTGGTTCGACGCGACCGGCTGGCTGCGGCTGGTCGCCGAGCACCGGCTGGAGACCAGCCCGGTCGTACCCACCATGCTCCAGATGCTGCTGGCCCAGCCGCTCGGTGACTACGATCTGTCCTCGCTGCAGTCCTTCGGCTCGGGCGGCGCCACCCTGCCACCCGCGATCCGCGCCGCGGCCGAGAAGACCTTCGGCGTGACCGTCCTGCAGGGCTACGGCTGCACGGAGTCCAGCGCGGTGATCTCGGCGGAGACGATGACCGAGCACCGCCCCGGCAGCGTCGGCAAGCCGCTGCCCAACGCCGAGGTCGCCATCCTCGACCTCGCCGGGAACCCCGTCGCGGCAGGCGAGGACGGCGAGATCTGCGTCCGCGGGCCGGGCGTGATGCTCGGCTACTGGAACGACCCGGAGCTGACCGCGCAGACCGTACGGGACGGGTGGCTGCACACCGGTGACATCGGCCGCCTCGACGCCGACGGCTACCTCTACGTCGTGGACCGGATGAAGGACCTGATCATCCGGGGCGGCTTCAACGTCTTCCCGCGCGACGTCGAGGACGTGCTGCTCGAGCACCCGGCGGTGCAGATCGCGGCCTGCGTGGGCCGACCGGACGCCAAGAACGGCGAAGAGGTGGTCGCCGTCGTGCAGCTCCTGCCGGGCCACCAGGTCAGCGGCGCGGACCTCGTCGAGTACACCCGGGCCCGGATGGCCAAGTACAAACACCCCCGCGAGGTCACCGTGCTGGACGCGGTCCCGCTGACCAGCGTCGGGAAGATCAACCGCAAGGCCGTACGCGATCTGGTCAGGAAGTCACGATGAGCCGCAGAATCCCGGGGATGGCCGTGATCGTCACCGGTGGCGCGCGCGGCATCGGCCGCGCCACCGCCCAGCGCCTGGCCCGGCTCGGCGCGTCCGTCGCGATCGGCGACCTCGACGCCGACCTGGCGGCCTCGACCGCCGCACCCTTCGGCGACCGGGTCGTGGCCGCCCGGCTCGACGTCACCGACCCCGCCTCGTGGCGGGACTTCCTGGCCGAGGTCGGCCACCTCGGCCCGTGGGACGCGCTGATCAACAACGCGGGCATCATGCCGCTCGGCTCCCTGCTCAAGGAACCCGACCAGATCACCCGGACGATCTTCGACGTCAACGTCTTCGGAATGATCAACGGTACGAAGGCGGTCGCTCCCGGCATGGTCGACCGCGGTCACGGCCACATCGTCAACGTGGCCTCAGCGGTGGGACGCCTCGCCGTCGCCAACGCCGCCACCTACTCGTCCTCGAAGTTCGCCGTGGTCGGCTTCAGCGAGGCCATGCGCGCCGAACTCGCACCCGCCGGCGTCGACGTCACGCTCATCCTGCCGACCGTGGTGCAGACCGAACTGTCCGCCGGCGTCCCCGACGCGAAGGGCGTCAAACGGGTCACCCCCGAGGACGTGGCCAAGGTGATCGAATCCGCCCTGCGCAAGCCGCGCGCCGAACTCTGGGTTCCGCGCTGGATCCAGGGCCCCACGAAGTTCACCCAGGCCCTCCCCCGCCGCGTCGCGGGCCTGCTCGACCGACTGTCCGACGCCGGGAAGGTCCTGAGCCAGGCCGACGAGGCCGTGCGGCAGGGGTACGAGGAGCGCGCCCGCCGCACCACCCGAAACACCCCCGAACCGAGCGACACCGACACCTGACGCGATCTTGAGCGTTTTTACACCGCGGGACGAGGCCAATTACCCAAGATCCGAAAAGCCTCCGATCGCCCGGCGATGAGCGTCAGAACGGACGGCGGCTGGGTCAGAGCGACGGTACGACGGGACGGATGGTGCCGTCGGCGTTGAACTCCATGCGGTCGATGGCGGTCTCGCGGTTGGTGCCGTCGCCGGCCGGTACGGCGAACCGGTGGTAGGCCACGTACCAGGTGTCCGTGCCGGGTGCCTGGACCACCGAATGGTGCCCGGTGCCCTTGATGCCGAGGTCGAGCCGTTTCTGGAGCACGACGCCCCGGTTCGTCCACGGTCCGAGCGGCGAGGTGCCGGTGGCGTACGCGACCTGGTAGTTCTCGCTTCTGGTGTCGTTCTGCGACCACATCAGGTAGTAGGTGCCGTTGCGCTTGAACACGAACGGCGCCTCGTTGTATCCCGGCGGAGTGATGGTGCGCACCTGGGCGGGGTCGAACGACACCATGTCGGCGTTCAGCCGCACCGCGCGGGCGACGCCCTGGCCCCAGTACAGATACGCCTGCCCGTCGCCGTCGACGAAGACCATCGGGTCGATGGCCTGGCCGCCGGAGAACTGGTCGCTGCGGACCAGGGGCCGGCCCAGCGCGTCGCGGAACGGGCCCGTCGGTGAGTCGGCCACCGCCACGCCGAGCTGCTTGGCGGTGTTACCGCTGGCCAGCCCGCCGGAGAAGTACAGGTAGTAGCGGCCGTTGCGGGTGGCGACCGCCGGCGCCCAGGCCGAGTTGTCGGCCCAGGACACGTCCGGACCGTGGTCGAGGATCACACCGTGGTCGGTCCAGTTCACCAGGTCGGTGGAGGAGAACGCCTTGTAGTAGGTGCCGCTCCAGCCCGCGTACCCGTCGGTGGTCGGGTAGAGGTAGTAGCGGCCGTTGAAGCTGGCGATGTGCGGGTCGGCGAACAGGCCGGGCAGGACCGGGTTCTTGCTGGTCCTCGGCGCCCAGGCGGTGGTGAGCCGGAACGAGCTGTCCGCCCGGAACGCGGCCGTGTCCTGGTAGGTGTCCAGCCAGAGTGTGAAGTCGCGGTGCCGGATCCGCCGGGCCGGATAGTTGTACGAGGTGAGCGACACGGACCCGGCGACCGAACCGTCCACGGCGCAGAACGTGGCGTCGCCGCGGAACGTCGGATCGCCGGTGTTGGTGTCCAGCCGCAGCCGCCAGTCCCGGTGCCGCAGGAACTGGCCGTTCTTCGCCTGGAACGAGTAGCAGGACGGCGAGGCGAGCCCGTTCACCACGGTGAAGGTGGCGTCGAGCTTGACCTGGGCCGTGCTGCTCGCCGTGACCGGGTCGAGCCGGCCCAGGGAGTCCTGGTGACGTATGTACCGGCCGGGATGGCTGACCGATTCCAGCGATCGGGCGCCGGTCGCCAGTGAGGCGGCCTGGGCCGGGGTGCCGGAGAGCACGACGACGGAACCGGTCAGCAGGATGGTCGCGCCGAGCAGGGAACGAGCACGCATCTTTACTCCTTCAGGCACCTCAGACGATTTCGGGCCTCTCAGACGACATGTCAGACGACGCGGAACGTGGCGTCCTGGCGGTCGGTGGCGCTGGAGCTCGTGGTGAGCGGGTCGATGCGCAGCACGTAGCCGGAGTGGCGCAGGTAGCGGTCCGGGACGTTGTAGGACCGGAACGACGACCAGGAGGAGTCGGCCAGGCCGGCGACCCGGGTGAAGGTCGCGTCGCCGCGGAACGCCGCGGTGTTGTCGTTGGTGTCGAGCCGGATCGCGTAGTTGCTGTGCCGCAGGTACCGGCCGGGATAGTTGATCGACTCGAACGACACACCGGCGGCGTCGGCCAGGCCGGCCACCATGCGCCACAGCTGGTCCTGGTGCGGGTCGAACGGGTAGGCGTCGATGCGGGCGATGCTGTCGGCGTGGCGCACGAACCGGTCCGGGAAGTTGTACGACTTGAGCCGTACCCAGCTCGGCAGGCCCCACCGGGCGACGAGGCCGTCGTACTCGGCGGTGGTGATCCCGACGATCGAGCCGTGCTTGCCGTTCAGCGGCGGGGTGTAGTCGCGCTGGTTCAGCTGCGTCCAGGAGCTGCCGCCGATGTTCGAGCTGGACCACGCGTAGTAGTCGTTGTTGACCGGGCTGAACGAGTCGCCCCACAGCCGCCACCCGCTGCCGGTGTTGTTCTTGATCAGCAGCGGCGCCTCGATGGCGTTACCCTGCCGCAGCCCGCTGGTGTAGTTGCTGTAGCTGTTCGGGTTGCCGGTCGAGGAACGGGCGCCGTAGATCAGGCCGTCGTTCATGTTCTTGTAGTACATGTAGAACGTCGACCCGTCGGCCACGATGTCCGCGTCCAGCACCGGGTATCCCGGGCTGAAGTAGACCTGGTTGGTGCTCACCGTCCGGAAGTCCGACGTGTAGTTGACCATGAAGACGTCGGCGCCGTTGTTGGCCGAGTAGACGATCGCGTACTCGTTGCGCGACGGCACCCAGAACGCGGTGGGCGCCCACGTGTGGGTGTTCAGGCCGTGCATCCGGACCCGGCGGTAGTTGTTGAAGCTGCGCAGGTCCGGCGAGTCCCAGACGTGCAGGTACTGGTTGTTCGTGTTGAAGATCCGGCCCTTGAGGTCGGTGGCCAGCACCACGAACGTGCCGTCCTGCTTGCGCAGGATGAACGGGTCGCGCAGCCCCTGCGTGCCTGCGGTCGGGGTGACCACCGGGTTGTTCTGGTTCAGCGGCCGCCAGTTCAGCCCGTCGGTGCTGACCGCCAGGTGCAGGGCGTAGCTGTCGCCGCTCTGGTTCGGGGTCTCCTTGAAGTAGCCGAACACGTAGGCGGCGTTGGCCGCTGACGCGGCACCCGGTGCGGCCCCTACGGCGGCCGCGGCGGCGGCCGCGGACAGGACCGGAAGCATGGTGAAGGTTCTGCGGGACATGACCACGGTGGCGGCTCTCCTCGGAGCGGGGATGGGGGATCCGATGCCGCACGAAGACATGGGGGCGCCTCGGCACCGGCATTACGTCGGGGAGATTACGAGCTTGTTACCCGGCGATGTTAGCGATAACCAACCCGGTGTCAAGGTTCGAGAAATATCAATGCCGATGGTGTTTAGCTAGTTGACATCATCGATGTGATCGATCACATCAGGCAGCATGGCCGGCTCGCTGCGCCAGCACCAGCAGGAATCCGGGCAGCAGCTCGTGGACGCGCACCCGGGCGAAGCCCGCGTCCAGCAGAAGCTTTCGGAACTGCTCCTGGGTGTGGAACGAGACCCAGCCGGGATCCGACTCGCGGGCCAGTGGCGCCGCCGACGCGGTGAACCAGGCCGGCCCGGGGTCCACCACGGCGTAGACGCCGCCGGGGCGCAGCGCGCGGTGGATGGCGGCGGCCGCGGCGGGCGGATCCGGGTAGTGATGGTGCGCCAGGCAGCAGTAGACGAGGTCGAAGGCCGCGATGAAGTCGTCCGGGAGCCGTCCGACGTCGGCCTGCGCGAAGGCGGTGTTGTCCAGGCCGGACGCCCGGGCCGATGCGCGAGCCTGGGTGACCATCTCGGCGGCCAGGTCGATGCCCACCACCTCACCGCGCGGAACCAGTCGCGCGACCTCCTTGAGCTCGCGGCCGGGGCCGCACCCGGCGTCGAGGGCGCGAGCGTCGGGCGCCACCATCGGGCGCAGGATTCGCAGGGCCTCCGCGAAGATCGGCGTGGAGAACGGCCGGACGAACGCGTCGTACACCTGCGCCATCTGCTCGAACTCGGTGACCAGGTGGCTGTGCTCGGAGTCGCTGTCCAGCAGCCGCGGCGACGGCCACTGCCGGGCGAACCGGGGACCGAGGCCGGGCGAGGGCATCGGATGCAGGTCGTCACCGCTCGGCGGCGCGACGACCGGGATCCCCCGGGCACGCAGAGCCCGTGCGGGTTCGAGGACCGCCGAGGCGTACCACCACATCATCGCGGCGAGCGTGGAGGTCGCGGCGGTGCTGGGATGGACGCCGCTCACCGGCCGCCTCCGGCCGGGTCGAGCCGCGTGCGAACCACCACCGGCACCGCCGTTCCGACCAGTTCGGGAACCAGGACCCGGCCGCTGCTCTCCGGCGCCGCTGGATCGTCGGGCACGGTGGCGGTGATGCGGACAACGGTCGTCTCACCGGGTGCCAGGGTCACGGCGGCGGGCTCGACGATCACCTGAGGGCCGGCCGTGTCCATCCGGACGTCGACCGCCGCTGTCACCGGGTGCGGCAGATGGTTCTGCACGAGCACGGCGCCCTGCACGGTGGCGCCGGGCGGCCCTTCCAGGACCACGGCCGGCAACCGGCCGGGCGGGGGCGGCTGCCGGGCCGCCCCGGGGTCCGCCGGCGGTACGACTCCGGGCACGGTGAACGACGGCAGGCGTACCGCGGGCGCGTTGTCCTTGAGCACGTTGCCGAGGTCGCGGACGTAGTCCTCGACGAGGCTGCTCCACGCCCCGTAGTAGCGCAGATTGGCGTCGATCGCCCGGCGCCAGGCGTCCTGAAGTCCCTCAGCCATCCCGTTACCTCCGGCACCCGCACGGCTGGTCGAAGTGGTCGTGCCATTCGTGCCGGGTGCCCGGGGCGTCCTCGATGTCGATGCGCCGCTCACACGAGCATCCGTCATCCTCGGCGACGACCGTCAGCCGCACGGCCGTGTCCCCGCAGCCGCGCACCCAGAGGATCAGGTCCGCGCGGTGAACCCCGTCCGGCAGGGTCACCACGGCGACCAGCTCACCGGTCTCCAGCGCGCCCAGGTTGACGCTCGAGGGATGCCCCGTTGCGAACCCGGCGTCAGGTCCGGTCGCCGCGACGAAGACCGTCCGCGTCGTGAGCCCGCCGTTGTGCACCCGGAAGCAGATCCGGGCGGTCCCGCCCCGGCCGACCTCGCAGCTGATCGGGGGCAGCTCGGTGGGCAACCAGCAGGCCGGCGGGCGCGGCTGCTCACAACGGGCCGCGGCGGCGCCCGCGCCGGCGAGGCCGCGCAGGTCGTCGTCGGCCTGCCCGGCCAGGGTCACGAGGGAGCGCGCCGCGCGCTCACCGAGGGCACGGGCTGCTCGTAGTGCCTCGGTCAGGGACGGGACGGTGGAGGTCTGCGTCATGAGGTCTGTCCCTTCGGAGTCCGCCTGCGCCGGGTGGGCTTGGGTTGGGCCGGCGGGGTGGACGGGCTCACCGACACCGGAACCCGGAGAGTGGCGATGACCCAGACACCGGAGTACCGCCGTCCCGGGACCAGCTCGGCCCGGTCGATGTCGAAGACCGCCCGCACCGTCGTGGCCGACGAGGGCTCGAGGATGCCGGCGCCGGATCGCACGCTCACCCGGACCAGCCCGCCGTGCAGCTCGGCGAGGGTGTCCGCGAAGTGTCCCAGCCGATCCAGGCCCCGGTCGCCGGTCCGCAGGCCGGCGCCGATCGCCGAGTCGACGCCGCCCTCGCGCATCAGGCCGAACCCGGAGACCTTCGCGACGTCCACCGAGGTGTTGCCCACGTTGACGATCCGCAGCGTCGCCTCGGCGGGCGCATCACCCGGTTCCAGGTCGAGCCGGGCCGGCGAACACTCGAGCTGGGTGTGCGGACCCGGCCGAACCACCGCCTCGTACCGCTGGTCGCCGACCTGCACCTGGGCCGCGACCTCGTCCGGCGGCATCGCGCCGGGCAGCACCAGCCGCACCAGGGTCTGGCCGCCCGCCGGCGCGGTGAGCGCCCGGACCTGCTGGTAGCCGTCATCCGAGGCGAGCAGGACGCGGATGTCGCGACGGTTCGCCGGGTCGACCGGGACGAAACCCTCCACCAACTCGGGAGGTCCCGCGAAGACGACGCGGTCGTCGTCCGTGGTCACCGGTCAGCCCTCGCGCTGCGGCAGCGGCCTGAGATCCGGTCCGGTCTCCGGGCGGCCGGGTCGCTCGCACGGGCCGGGCACATAGGGCTCGGTGATCATCTGGGCCTCGCCGCGCAGCCGGACGGCCATCAGCTCCATCCCCAGCACACACACGCCCAGCACGAAGTCGGCCGGCAGGTGGGTCCGGGTGTCGGGGAGCCGGTCGATGCGCATCGTCACGTCGACGGGGGCGAGGGTGATCCGGGCATCCACCGGGTTCAACGTCACCGGATCGATGCCGAGCTGAATCTTCGGCAGGCTGTTGATGTCGATATCGATGTCGAAGTTGTCCGGGACCCCGTCCACGGTGACCGGTCCGATCGGGCCCGCGATCTTGGTGACGAACGGTTGCGGAATATCAACGCCCATAACACATCCCCTGACGGTTCGGTGTCCCGGCGTATGGTCTCACGTCAATTCTTGATCACGTCGGTGTCGGATCTGTCATTTCTCTGATTCACCGCATGAGCGCGATAGGCGGAGTATTCACCGACGTACTGTTCGGACAATTCCCGCAGTGCCGGTATTCGGGTCGCGGCATCGATGAGGATCTCGACAGCGAGGAACATGGCGTTCACCGCCTCGGCGGATCCCCGCACCTCGATCATCCCGTCCACAACGGCATCGGTGGCATCGAGCGCACCGGCCAGCACGGCGAGCACCACCGCGTGCCTGGTCCAGCCCGTACCCTCCACCTGCTCGCCGTCACCGGCGCCGGCGACGAATTCCCCGCCGGGTTCGAAACGGACCGTCACGGTCTCGCCCTCGAGGCCGACACGGGCCCGCCGGACACCGACGATCGTGCGCAGCCGGGCCAGCGCCGCGGGGTCACCGTCACCCAGTCGCGACACCAGCTCCCGGACATACCAGGCCAGCGGCTCGCTCACGAGAGGAACTCGACAATGCCCAAACCTTCAAATGATCGGGTACGGCCGGAGACCCGGGCCTGCGCCGCGAAGTGACCGCTCAGCTCGTGCAGGAACGAGTAACCGGCTCGGACCGGGTCGGCCAGAATCAGCTGGGCCACGGCACGGCAGGTGAACTCCAGCTCCACCAGGTCGTCACCGGACCGGGCGGTCAGGCTCAGCGTCCCCGGCAGCCGCGGCCGGCGCCGGTCCGCGTGCAGGGCCGCCAGCGCGCCCGGCAGCCGGCACACCGGGGCCGGAGCGGCGGAACCCCGGACCACCCGCACCCGAGCACCACCGAATCGACGGCGTTCCCCGTCGACGTCGAGGACCACGGTGAACGGCGCGGCGTCCCGGTGCGATCGGGTTGTCGTCCTGGCGAGCACCACGCCGGCGCCCGAGCCGGAACCGGGTCCCGCCATGAAGGTGCCCCACTCCCAGCCGATGTCGTCACCCCAGTGCCAGCGGCCCCATGTGTGGTCGTGGTAGGCGTCGAAGGGGCCCGGGTGGCGGGTGCCCCCGGCATCGATCCAGCCGTCCGCCCGCATCCGCGGTACGAGACGCCACCCGATCCAGCCCGTGCCGAAGGCCCGCGTCGTGGGGATCTGCTCCGCCTCGACAGCCGGAGCGGCGGTGACGCGCACCCGCGTCACGTCACCGGTGACCCCGGCCACCACGGTGTCGCCGACCATGGCGATCGACGACGTCCGCGTCGACAGCCCGGTGAGCGAGACGGCGGCCTGCGCCCACGACGCCGACGTGATGTCGCCTGCCCAGCCGCCGTACCCGGCGTCGAACAGAGCGGCCGTGACGACCTGGGTCTCCGGGCTTCCCGGCCGGCCGTGTATCGAGATGTTGACCAGCCCGACCGTGTCGCGCTCGTGGTCGAACAGGTTGAGGTGCAGCCAGTCCTTGTACGCCGCGGCCGCCGGATCGCCGGCCGCCGGCGGGCGCAGGACGTCGGGCGGGATCACCGCAGTATCGCGCCGGACCGGTCACCGGGGGCGGTCGCCCCGTCCGGTACGCCGTCCGGATGCTGCTGTCCGGACGCCGCCAGGTGCTCCACCCCGGTGACCACCAGCCGAGAGAGGGCCCACATGCCGGTCAGGAAGTCGGCGAACGTGGCGTCCTCGGGCCGGGCCGCGCCGGCCACACCGACCGGTTCCGCCGGAGCCGCCGGCAGGTCCAGCACGCGCCCCAGGTCGTCGGCGGCGAGCAGGGCGATGTCGTTCTGCAACTGCTGGAGCACCGGTGCCGGCGGCAACGACCCCAGCCACTCGTCCAGATGCAGCCGCTGCCAGATCGCGTCGCCGTTCGCACCTGCCACGCTGGTCTCGATCGCCCGGCGCATCTGGGCACCCTCGGCGCTGCGCGCGACAGCCCGCCCGAGGGCCGCGTAACCGGCGGCGATCGAGCCGATGACGTCGCTTCCCGAGGCCAGCGGCAGCGTGGCCAGCCGGGCCGTGAGAGAGGCCAGCAGGGTGACGGTCGTCCGGCCCTGCTCGCCGGGCACGTCGACGAGCCGCACGTCGGGCTCGCTCATCGGTCCCCCTCCGGCGCCTGCTCGGCCGCGGCACCGACCGTGATCTGCAACGGCATCGGGTCGGGCAGGAAACCCTGCAGGATGATGGACCCCCGGAACACACCGGGCGGCAGCTCGGCGGGAAGCTCCACGCTCATCGACACGGTGACGACGTCCTGCGGCGCCAGCACGAGCGCGGCCGGGCTCGGCTCCGCCCTCGGGTACCACGTCCAGCCCTCGTCGTTGATCATGAGGCTGATCGCCGGCACGACGGTCGTGTGGACCCGTTGCCGGTTCTCGACGGAGAACTTCACATCGACGCGACTCCCGGGCAGGCCGGAGACGCGCACCTGAACGCCGGCCGTCTGGACCACCGTGCCCGGTGCCCGCGGGCTGAAGGCGGCCTGCACTCCCCGCAGATACCTCAGCGTCTCCTCGGTCAGCCGAGCCTGGTACTCCGACTGCAGGCGGACCAGATCGTCCCAGCCACTGTCCCCGCCGGCCTCGTGGTTACTGATCCGCATACGCTCAACCCCGCCTATTTGATCCGGTCGATGACGTAGGTCAACATTTCCTGCAGGAAACGGCGGTCCGTGCCGTCCACGGTGAACACGTTCATCTGCGCGTACGCCTCCAGGGCGCGCTCGCAGTACTCGTTGGCCAGCCTGCGGCCGTGCTCGATCGAGCCCGCCTCGTGCATGGCGGCGTGCAGCCAGGACACCTCGGCGGCGTCCTTGTCCCTGCGTTCGGTGTTCAGGACGGCGAGCGCCCGGTCGCGCACCGGCGCGGAAGCGCCGCGGATGAAATGATTCAACATCACGGTCCGCTTGCCCTCCCACAGGTCACCGGCGGCCTCCTTGCCGTAGACGCCGGGGTCGCCGACCAGGTTCAGCAGGTCGTCCTGGATCTGGAAGGCGATCCCGGCCAGGAAACCGACACCGATCAGCGGCTCCAGCTCGGTGTCGGTGGGTGCACCCACCCCCGGCACGCTGCCCGCGATGACACCGAGTCGCAGCGGCGCTATGACCGTGTACCAGCAGGTCTTCTTGTGGGCCATACGGGCGTAGTCGTCGTCGCTGAGGTCGTAGTGGCGAAGGCGGATCCACTCCAGCTCGATCGCCTGGCCCTCCACCGACTCGCGGGCCATCCGCTCGATCTCCCGGATCGTCAGCAGCGCCTTGCGTACGCCCAGCACCTCGAGGTTGTCCAGCAGCATGGCGATCGCCAGCACGTTGGTGGCGTCACCGACGTTGACGGCGGACGGAACGCCGAACTGCTCGGGCAGCGTCACCAGCCCCCGGCGCAGCTCGGAGCCGTCCTCGATGTCGTCGTGCACCAGGAAGGCGTTGTGGAACAGTTCGACGGCCGTCGCCGAGACGATCGCCTGTTCCGTCCATCCGCCGACGCTGCGGCAGGCGGACAGCAGGATGGCCGGCCGCAGTCCCTTGCCCTCCCGGAACGGGTAGACCTCGAGCTGGTCGTAGAGGGGGGCATACCCGGTGCGGCGCCGGTCGGCGATGGCGCGGCGGATCTCGCCGAGCACCAGGCTCCGCGCCTCGTCGAGCAACCGGGCCACGAGAGCGGCGTCGTGTGCCACCGGCGAATCATCACACACGGCTGCCGGGCCAGTCACTGTCGGAAACCGGCTCGGCAGCCATCGTCGCCGGGGCCGCAGCCATCGTTGCCGGGAGCGGCCGCCATCGTTGCCGGGGGTGGCCGCCGGATCGCCGTGGAGGGTCCTCCCTTGCCGCGTGCGCGCCTGTCCCGCTCGGTCCTGTCCCGCTCGGTCCTGTCACGCTCGGTCCTGTCACGCTGGTACTCGCTCGCCGGCCCGAAAGCCGTCGGAACAACCACGAGGAGTCGCCATGACCGTGCCCGCAGAGATCGCCGCGAGCAAGCAGATAAGCCTGACCACCTACCGCAAAGACGGCACACCGGTGTCGACGCCGGTCTGGCACGTGGCCGAGGGCAACACCGTGACCACCGTGTCGGCCGCCGACGCCTGGAAGGTCAAGCGGATCCGCCGGAACCCCGAGGTGGAGGTCGTCGCCTGCGACATCCGGGGTAAGGTCGCGCCGGACGCCACGCCGGTCCGGGGCACCGCCACACTGCTTCCGCCCTCCGAGACCGACACCGCACGCCGCCTCCTGGAGAGCCGCTACTTCTCCGCCCGCATCGGTGGCGGGCTCTCCCGACTGCTCCGCATCAAGCGCCCGCCCGGCATCGGCATCGTCATCACCCTCTGAAAGCCCCGTCGACAACCGTGCCGCACGGAGACCCCGCTCAGCGCCAGCCGAACCCACCAGCTGGCGCTCAGAGGTGCTCCGCGCCGCTCAACACACCACTCACGCCCAGCCGAGCCCACCAGCTGGCGCCCAGCGGTGCCGCCGGGGGTCAGACCGGCTCTTCGATCCGGGTGCCGGTGCCGGTGCGGGTGCCGGTGCGGTTGAGGGCCGGTGCCGCGGCCGCTGCGATCGCCAGCAGCGCCAGGACGACGATCATCGCCGCGCGCAGGCCGAAGTGTTCGCCGAGGAAGCCGAGGGCCGGCGGCCCGACCAGGAAGGCCACATATCCGACGGTCGCGACCAGGGAGACGCGTGCGGCCGGGTTCTCGCCGGAGTCGCCGGCGGCGGAGAGCGCCACCGGAAAGCCGAGAGCCGCGCCGAGGCCCCAGAGCAGCACCGCGGCCGCCGCCACGACCTGGCTGTCGACGAAGACGACGAGGGCGACGCCGACCCCGCCGATGATCGCGCTCGCGCCGAGGACCTTGGCGCGGCCGTAGCGGTTCAGGAACCGGTCGCCGGTGAACCGGCCGATCGTCATGGCGGCGGCGAAGACCACGTAGACGGCGGAGCCCAGGGCGGGATCGAACCCGTGGCCGTCGACCATGATCAGGGGGAGCCAGTCGTTCGCCGCGCCCTCGGCGAGGGCCATGGCGAGCACGACCACACCGATGAGCAGCAGCCGCGAGTCGCGCCAGACCGGCTCGCTCGGCGCCGCCGAGCGGGTGGCCCGGGTCGCACGGCCCAGGCCGGCGGGCAGACGGCCGACGGCGAACACCGCCACCGGGACGCTGATCAGGCCGATGACCAGCAGGTGCCAGGTCACCGGGAACGCCACGGCGGTCAGGACCATGCCGGCGATCGCCCCGGCGACGGTGCCGAGGCTGAAGAAGCCGTGCATGGTGGGCAGCACCGGACGGCCGATGAGGCGTTCCACGTCGGCGCCCTCGATGTTCATGGCCACCTCGCCGCCGCCCATGCCGAAGCCGAACAGGAACAGCCCGGCCGCCACCACCGGGCTCTGCGACAGGGCCGCGCCCAGGCCGATCACCGAGATGCTGAGGGTGGAGGTGACGATGCCGGCGGTCACGACCGGGCGCGTACCGAAGCGGCTGACGAGCGCGCCGGAGCCGAGGATGCCGATCATCGAGCCGGCCGAGAGGCCGAACAGCACCAGGCCCATCTCGGCGGTGGAGGCGCCGAGCAGGTCGCGGATGTCGGGGGTGCGGGTCACCCAGGACGAGATGCCGAGGCCGGGCAGGAAGAAGAGCGCGAAGAGCGCGAGCCTGCGGCGCGCGGTGGTCTGATCCATGGTTCCCTCTCGTCGTGCGTACAAACGTACGCACGACCGGGGCCCTCCTGGAACGGACCGGACCGCCGGGCGAGCAGGATCACATCCGGGGGCAGGGTCCTAGATCTGATAACCGAGGTTGTTCCCGCAGCGTCCGGGCGCTCCTAACGTGGTGGGGTGCTCGGGTCGCGGAGCGTCGCCAGGGTTGCCGAGTCCATCGACGAGGTGGACCGGTTCATCGCGGAGCTCGACGAGTGGTTCACCGCGGCGGCCGGCGTCGACGCGCTCGGGCAGTACACGACGCAGCTCGCCACCCTGTCCGAGGTGGTGCGCCCGGCGCTGGAGCGTAACCGCGAGTTCCTGAGCGGCATCGCGACCGGCCGGGACCCGGGCGAGGTCTACGACGAGTGCCGGCGCGCCGATCGGCGGACCGTCTTCGTGCGCCGGCTGTGGCGGTGGTTCGCCGTGCGGTTCGACCAGCGCAGACAGCCGCATCTGGAGGACGTGCTGCGTGCCGCCGACCAGGTGGTGTGGAGCTGCTGGGCGCAGACGTGGCAGTTGACCGGTGCGGGCAAGCCGGGGCCCGCCCCGCTGCCGTACCTGGATCCACAAGTGTCGGCGTCGACGACACCGCGGGTGGACATGCCGCACGACCTGCTGGCGGTGCGCGACAGCGTCCTCGCCGGGCAGGTGCGGGCGATGCCGGTCCCGGTGATCGCGCTGCCGGAGCGGGTGGCCTGGCGGCCGTGGTGGCTGGTGCTGCTGGCACACGAGACCGGGCATCAGGTGCAGTTCGAGCTGTCGCCGGGCGGCGCCGAGCCGGCGCGTGACCGGGTGGCGGCGGCTGCCGCGGAGGCCGGCGCGGGCCCGGACGAGGTGCTGCGGTGGGAGACCTGGTCGGTGGAGATGTTCGCCGACGCGTACGCGGCGGTGATGGTCGGCCCGGCGATCTCGTGGGCGGTCGGCGAGCTGGAGCTGCGGGCCGGCGACGGGCAGCTGCGATCACCGGCGCCGGGATATCCGCCGCCGCTGGTGCGCCTCGCGCTGTTGGCGGCGGTCACCGGGGAGCCTGCCGAGGAGCCGACTCCGGCGGCGGCGGGTGTCGCCGGGCTGCTGGCCAGGGTCCCGCGGGTCGCCGCGGCGCTGCTGACCGTACCGGTGGGGCAGCAATCTCTCGCGGTGGCAGCGGCAAAGGCCGCCGCGTGGCGGCAGGCGTCGGCGGTGTGGCGCCGCCAGTTGACGGCGCCGGCCGAGCCGCGGCCTTCGGCCACCGTCGAGGCGGCGCGGTTGTGCGTGGCCGGTGCGGTGGCGGCCTGGCGCGACGGCACCGGCGAGAAGGACGCGGACCTGTTGCGGCGCCGGCTGCTGGCGACGCTGCCGGGATGTGGGCCGGATGGGGTACGGGCGGCGGACGCACCGGCACCGCGAACGGTACGGGACGCCGCCCGCTCGATGACCGATGTGCTCTTCTCCCCGCTCGTCGAGGAGGAGCCGTGAAAGTGACGATCACGGTCAGCCGGGACCAGCCGGAGTCCGGCCCGCTCTGGAACGTGTCGGTGCGCACCGCCGGCACCCTGGTGGCGCACCGGACGATCCCGGCGCACGTCGACACGGAGGGCCGCTGGTGGCCGGCCCGGGCGGATTCCGGTGACGCCGCGGTGCTGCCCGGGTTGTCCGGCCGCCTCGCCGACCGCAGCGCGACCGCCGCCGACGTCCTGACCTACGGGCGGCTGCTGTTCGACTTCCTGCTCGGTCAGGAGGCCTGGGCCGTCGTCCGTGACCGCGCCGACCCGGCCGACGTCCTCGAGTTCCGGCTGTCCTGGCCGGTGACCGACGGTGCCCTGCACCGGATGGTCTGGGAGCTGATGCACGACGGCGAGGGGCACCTGGCCCTGAGCGAGGACCTGCCGGTGGTCTTCCTGCGCGAGGTGCCGGAGTCGAAGGTCACCGTCGAGGACCGGCCGATCCGCACCATCCCCCGGGTCCTGTTCGCGGTGGGAAGCCTGCTCACCGATCCGCGGATCCGGCCCGGCGCCGAGTTCATGGGGGTGCTGCGCGCTCTCCAGCGCGGTGGCGGCGCGATCCGGCAGCGGGTGCTCACCGATGCGAGCCTGGCCGGCATCGGTCAGAGCTGCGCCGAGTTCCAGCCGCAGATCGTGCACCTGATCGGGCACGGCCGCTGGGACGAGCTGGCGTCGCGGGCGGTGCTGGAGTTGCGCTCGGACGAGAACACGGCGGCCCGCGCCGAGGTCACCGGGCCGGAGCTGTTCGGCGCCCTGGCGGGCAGCGCTCCGCCGCCGGTGGCCGTGGTGATCAGCGCTTGTGAGAGCGGGGTGGCGTACAGCGAGGGTGGCGCGCCGCTGGCCGCGACCCTGGTGGCCGACGGTGTGCCGGTCGTGATCGCGATGGCCGGCGATGTGGCGGACACCGCCTGCCGCCTGTTCACCCGCTCGGTGGCGGCGTCGGTCTCGGACGGGACTCCGCTGGCCCGGGCGGTGCGGGAGGGCCGCCGGGTCGCGTTCCGCCGCAAGGTCGACGACCTCAACCCCTTCGACTGGGCGCTGCCGGCGCTCTTCGTCACCCCGGAGATCGCGGAGGGCTTCACCCTCGTCGACACCGCAGCGTCCCGGATGATCCGCGACAAGGTGTGCCAGCTCGGGCTGGACTGGACGCCGGTGTTCTACGGGCGGGACGAGTTCTTCCAGGACCTGGACCGGCTGCTGGACCCGGCGGACGGGCTCGCGGTCCTGGCCGCACAGAGTGACGACGGCGCCGCGTACGGCGGAACCCGGCTGCTGCGGGAACTGGCCGCGGCCGCGGTCCGGGCCGGTCACCTCCCCTGCCTGATCGGCCCGTTCGTGAAGGGGCGGGCGCCCACCACCGTCCGGACTCTCGCCCTCAAGATCACCAACGGGGTGCTGCGGCTGCGCAAGACCCTCGGCGTGGACCAGGGCTGGCAGAGCGCGACCCTGGCGCAGCTGGCCGCCGGCGTGGACGTGCCCGCCGGCCTGCCGCCGGCCGCGATGATCGCCCGCCTCGAACGCCTCGCCCGGCTGGCGCCGGACGACATGTCGATCCAGGAGGTCACGGATCCGCTGCGGGAGGACCTGTTCACGCTGGCCGCCGACGCCGCCGCGATGGGCGGGCCGTTCGCCGCGGCCTGCCGGCCGCTGTTGCTCCTCGACGACGTGCATCTCTACGACCATGCGCTCGACGCTCTGGCGGAGGAGGGCGGTCTGGGGCCGGCCGGCTTCGGCGCGGGCTCGCGGATCCTGCCGACGGTGCTGTTCGGCAAGGTGGCGCTCGCCAACGAGCAGCGGCTGGCCGGGATCGCCGCCACCAACGTCGGCGGGGGCTGGTGGTCGCTGCGTGACGTCCGGAACTTCCGGGAGCTGGCTCTGCGGAACAACAGCGAGGAGGACCTGCTGGCGTACCAGTGGTGGTACCTCAACCCGGCGCCCGCGACCGGCGGTCCGGCCACGGTGCTGGCACCACGCCGGGTCGCGAACAATCTCTGGGCCGAGGTGGCGCGCCTGAAGATGGAGGAGAGCCACCAGGTGTACGACCCGGTCCGGCTCAGCCGCTTCGCCAAGTTCGCGGTGGAGCGCGCATGGTTCACCACGAGCACTGACGACGAGATACTCCGGGCGTACGGGATCATCACATGACCGACGGCCGGCCACCGACCCACGAAGATCTCGCCGCACTGGTGGCCGAGATGGATCGCGACGCGCCGGCGGCCGGACCGGGCCTGTGGGATCTGGGGCAGGAGGAGGCGCTGTGGCTGGCGCTGCCACCGGCCTGGACCGTCGACGTCGCTGAACAAGCCCGGTTCCCCGCGCCGCCGGTCGGCGCGTTCGTGGAACGCGCCGCGCAGGCGTCGGTCGTCGAGTTCAACGAGTCGATCGCCGAGGACGGCTCCGAGACCAAGACCTTCTGGCCGCGCGACAGCGTCCGCGAGTCGCTGCTCACCGGATGCCTGGACCACTTCGGGCTGGAGACCGTGCAGCACACCGCGGCGACCATCGCCGAGCGGATCCTGGACGCCGAGAGCGACGGCCACGACGTCGGCGACACCGTGCACGACTGGGCCCAACTGGTGCTGGCCGGCAACGGCCACGTGGCCGGGGACACCCTGCTGGACCGGGTCCGCGACGCGGTGATCGCCGACGACCTGGCGCGCGCGATGCGGGCGCTGTCCACCGCGGAGGCCCTCGGCCCGCTCGCACCGCACCTGGCCTCCGCGGTGGTCCGGGCCCGGCGCCTGGTGCACCTGGGCTATCGCCGCCGCCACGACACCGTGGCACTCGGCGGCTTCCTGCGCCGCGAGGAGCAGGTCACCGCGGTCCGGGAGCTGATCCGCGGGTCCGGCCGGGCCTGGGCGCTGCACCTGATCGGAATGGGCGGCGTCGGCAAGACCATGCTGATCCGCTACCTGTCCAGCGGCGCCTTCGCCCGCGACGAGCACGTCCCCGAGTTCCCGGTTGCCCGGGTCGACTTCGACCATCTCAGCCCGGCCTATCCGATGCGCCGGCCGGTGCAGCTGCTGGTCGAGCTCGCCGACGAACTGGCGCCGTACGCCGACGACACCATCCGGGGCGCGATGCTCGACGCGTTCCTCGAGATGGCGGTCAGCGCGCACGCCTCCGCCGCCGGCCGCCCGCCCACCGGCGATCCGGACGCCGACCCGATCGTGCGGCTGGCGACCAGCCTGTTCGGGCGGTTCCTGGCGGCACTGCCCCAGCCGGTGGTGCTGGTCCTCGACACCTGCGAGGAGCTGGCCAAGATGCACCCCGGCAACGCCGAGGCGCCCGCGCTGGCCCGTACCTTCGCCCTGCTGGAAGAGGTGCACGCGGCCGCGCCCGGCGTCCGGGTCCTGCTGGCCGGCCGCCGGCACCTGGCCTCCAGCGGTGCCGGCTGGCGCCTGGCCGAGCCCGGCCCGCTGCCGCCGCGCGACTACCTGCGCCGGGCCGAGCTGCGCGGGTTCACCCGCGAGGAGGCCCTCGACTATCTGGGCGCCGGCGTGATGCCCGCCGAACTCGCCGAGGCGATCCTGGCCCGCTCCCCGGAGGCCGGCCGCACCGCCGGCATCGCCGCCGCCGACCGGCCCAATGACCGGCACAGCGACCGGCCCGGCGACCGGTACAACCCGTTCGACCTGGCGCTCTACCGGTCGTGGTGGCAGTCCGACCGCGCGCTCACCGGCGAACGCCTCCGCACCGCGGGTGAGGACGCCTACGTGGAGGCCCGCATCGCCGGCCGACTCCAGGACCCGGCCCTGGAACGGCTGCTGCCGGCGGTGGCGCTGCTCGGCCGGTTCGACGAGACACTGCTCGCGCCGGTCGCCGCCGACGCCGGCACCACCGCCGTGACGGCGATCGCCAGGCTGGCCGAGCAGGAATGGGTCGAGACGGCCACCCACCCGGACACCGGCGATCGTGTCCTCCAGGTCGCCGAGCTGCTCCTGCCCCGCCTGCTGCGATGGGCCGGACGATCCGAGCGCCGGGCCCGGCTGGACGCGGCCCGCACCCGGCTCGCGCAGCGGCTCACCGAACACCTGGCCGAGAAGGACCTGGACCGGATCGGTGCGGACCACGTCATCACCGCGCTGCGGCTGGTCGCGCCGGAAGAGGCGGCGCGGCTCTGGAGCGGCGCCGAGGAGCGGATCGCCGCTGAGGGACGGTGGGACTGGGCGGTCAACGTGCTGCCCCGGGTGCGGGGAGAGTTCGCCGAGGACGCCGGGCGCCCGCTGCTGGCCGCTGGGCTCGCGGCCACCGCGATCGCGGTGCGCAGGCGGGAGAACCCGTTCGACGACCTCGAAGCGGCCTGGCAGGCGGTGGCGGAAACGGTGGCCGCCGCGCATCTGCCGGTGCCGCCGGCCGGCGACGACTGGGCGCCGGGTTCGGCCGCGATGCTGTTGCGCCGCGCGATTCTGGGCGCCGCTGCCGTACGCCGTCAGCCGTCCTTCCCGAACCCGCTCACCGACGTGGTCGCGCTGCTGCGTGAACCGGACATCGACCCGGCGCTGAACCCGTCGATCGCGGCCGCGCTGGAGACCCTCGCCGAGCAAAACGACCCCGCCGTGCTCACGGAGCTGCGCGAAACCGCGACCCGGTGGTTCGGCGCACACGATCTGTCGCCCGACGCCGCGGCCGCGGCCGGTGTGGCCCTGGCGACGATGACCGCGTCGCACGCCCGGGAGGCGGAGTCCTACCTGGTCACCGCCGAGGTGCAGATCCGCTCCGGTGACGGCGGGCCACCGGCCGCGGACCTGCCCGGACGGCCCGACCCGCTGACCTGGATCCGGCTGCACCGGGCCCGGCTCGGCAGCCGGTACGCGGAGATGACCGACCCGCGGAAACGGGAGCAGTGGCTGTTCCTGGGCCGTACCCGGCTGGCCACCGTCGACGGTGAACGGCTGGTCTCGCAGTGCCTCCAGCTGGAGCTGAGCGTCGGCACCGTCCCGGTGGAGCGCCTGAACGCGATCGCCGCCCTGCACAGCTACTCCGCGCAGCGCCGGCCGGACCGGCTGATCCACGACGCGGTACCGCCGCTGTTCGTCACCCTCGCCGAGGGCTACCTGGCCGCGGGCCGCCCGGACCGGGCCCAGCAGGTGCTGGAGAAGGACCGCAAGGCGAGCCGGTCGGCCCGGGGCGAGGACGCGACCGAGCGGCTCGCCAACCTGGCGCTCGCCCGGCTGGCCCGCCGGATGCGCACGCCGATGTCCGCGTCGCTGGCCAACCAGCTCAACCGCTACACCGGGACGGGGGTCGGCGCGATCGGCGATCCGCGTGTCTGCGGACGGTTGTGGGGTGCCCGGCTGCTGCTCGAGGACGTCGCGCCGGCCTTCGACTCCCGTGCCGAGTGGCAGACAGCGATGTGGCTGGCCTGGTGGTCCAGCCAGCGGATCGACCCGACAACGGGACGGGTGCACCTGCCCGCCGCCTCGTGGCCACGCAACCGATCCAAGCCGGTTGACGACTTGGCGGCCGCGGTTCGGCAGGCGGTGCGAATCGGAACCGGCCCCGGCCTCGACGACCTGCGGTACTGGCTTTCGCTGCAGCCGGGCGAGCCCGCATCGGCTGACTTCCGGTTCACCGATCCCGAGCCGGTGGGTTCAGCCCTTTTCCGTACGGCGTTGCTCACCGCCCCTCCCGTGTCGGTGGCGTCGGCGGCGCTGGAGGCCGGGGAGCTGTGTGCGCTGCGCCGGCCGGAGGAGGCGCTCGATCTGCTCGACCTGGCCGCCCGGCTGGCACGGGGCCGTAGTCCGGTGCTCGCCTTCCAGGCGGAGGTCTGCGCCACCCTGGTGTCGGGTCACCTGCACGACGGCGGGGGGCGGCGGGACCTGGCCGGCTACTACGAGGAGTTCCGGGAGCACACCGGTGCGGATCTGCCGTCGTGGGAGGACCTGCCGGAGGCGACCGGATATCAGGGGGTGTGGCGGGACTGGCTGATCCGGTGCCGGGTGGCCGCGGCGTTCGCCGCCGGGGAGACGCTGCCCGAGCCGCCGAAGGGGCCGCGGTCGCCGGAGGTCGATCCGGCGCGGTTCCGGGCGGTGTTCTCGCAGCAGATCGAAGATCGGCCGCCGCCGCCTGCTTATGCGCCCGCACCTCTGGATGACGAGCCCGCCCCTCTGGACTATGGGTTCTCTACTCTGGGTCATCCGTCCGCGCCGGTCCGGCGTTCCCGGCTCGTGCGCACGTCTGGGGTGCTCGGCCTCCTCGTACTGATCGTGGCCACGCTGACTGGGCTGTTCCTGTGGTTCTTCGCGGACGACCCCCATAGCGGGGCGGTCCAACCCACCCCGACCGTCGGCTCCACGCCCGGATCAGATCTCCCGGGGCCCCGCCCCACCACGACAAGCCTGCCCGAACCGCCTCGTGCGGGCGGCGGAAACGGGACCTCCGGCAGCAGGACAGTCATCGCCGTCGCTCTGGGCGCGGTCGCTGTGGCCTTCTGGGGTATTCCGCGGATACCGGTGGTGCGACGCCGGCTCATCTGGGCGTTCGGAATGACCGAGGCTGTCGCCGGAGGACACGCCAGCCTCGTGGCTCTCACCGTCGCACCAGTGGCTTCGCTCAGGCCCGCCCGGGCGGCGACCCGGTGGCTGCTGTTGCCGAGCGCAGACCGCTGGTCCATCGAGATCGGCGGCCCGCCGAGCGCCGAGCAGGCTGCCTCCCACGTCTTCTCCCAGCGGGGTTCCGGCAGCGGACCTCGCTACGGCACGCTGGTGACGCCCCCCGACGTGGCGACGCTGGACTGGGAGGCCACGATAGCCGCCGCCACCGGCCGGACCGACAGCTGGCGGCTGACCTGGCACCGGACCGCGTCCGGCACCCCGCGGGACGCATCGCACATCTGGACGCACGGCGGGGTGGACATCATGGCGGCGCCCGGCTGCGCCACCCAGGTGCGCAACGGGTACGGCGAGCACCTGCCGGCCCCCGAGCTCCTGGCGACCACCGGCATCGAAGCCGTCGACGGCGGCCCGCTGCACCGGGTCCGGCACCGGGTCGGTACGCCCGTCCTCACCTCCAACGGTGTCCTGCTGCGCCTCGACGGCCGCGTCCGGCTGGAGAAGGCGCCCACCGACTGGCTGCTGGCCCCCGACGAGATCGACGCCGCGACCTGCCCGCTGATCGTCCTGCAGGACCTGCCCTACGACGCTCCCCCGCACGTCGACGACCTGCACCTCAGCCTGCTCCGCCAGTTCGCCGTCGACGTCGCCGCGACCGGCGCCACCATCCTCGTCGTCCTGCCGGCGCTGCCGTTCGACCTGGTCACCCCGGTGACCCGGCAGCTCGCTCGCCGGCTCGCCGACCGGTCCGGGCTGCCCGGCCGCCGTGCGGTGGCCGGCGCGATCGACGCCGTCAAGACCGAGATCGTCCGGTACGGCGTGCAGCGCGGTGAGGCCGCCGCCGCCCGGGAGATCGCCCTGCACGTGTTGCACTTCGTCGCCTGAAGGGGGCTGACATGTCCACACCCGCCGATCGGCTCTGGACCCGTGTCAAGGAATGGTGGTCGTCGAAGTCCGAACCACTGGTGGACGCCTTCTTCGCGGACGGCGGCGCGCCGGTCCGCCCGTACCGTGGCTATCTGCGTTTGTGGTTGTCGGAGATGTCACTCGCCCAGGACCGTCGCTCCGCGACCGACCGCTATCCCGCACTCCAGGCTTCGGTGCGGCTCTCCTTCGCCGGCAGCCCCGGCACCGTCCTGCCCACCGTCATCCGGCCGCCGCAGGGACAGGAGGGCCCCGGTATCCGCCGGGACATCCCGCTCACCGCGCTCCTGCCGTACGCCGGCGGCACCGTCGACCTGCAGGTCGCCCTGCTCGACGTGGCCGGCAACGACGACCTGGCCATGGCCCTGGACATCGTCGGCGAGTTCTCCTCCCTGCTCACTCCGCCGCTGTCCACCGTCGCCGCGGTGGCCGGCAAGGTCGCCAACGGCATCAACCGCATCGACGAGCGGATGGAGGCCGGCGGGCAGCGCCCGGTCCTGGCCCTCCAGCGCAGCCTCACCGCCGACGCGCAGGGCCTGCAACCCGGCCACCTGGTCGGCGCGCTCGCCACGACCGGCGAGCTGCCGGCGGGCTCGTTCACCGTCTCCCACGGCCGCCTCGTCGACACCGGCAGCGGCGAACCGATCGCCGGCCTCGACCACCTGGTGCTGCGCCTCGAGGTGATGCCGGAACGCGACGACTGGCGCTTCCCCGAGTGGGACGTCCTGATCGGCCAGGCTCAGGAGGCCCAGCTGCTCGGCCAGGCCGACCGGTTCCAGCAGATCCGCGCCGACGTACTGACCAGGGTGGTGCTCTCCGCCGACCTGACCCCCGACGACCGCAGGCGGGTGGCCCGCCTGATCCGCGACGAGCTGGACAGCTTCTCCCTCGGCGCCGCCGGCGAGGAGCGGACGGTGACGGTCGGCGGCCTGGTCGAGACCCACGGCCTGCCGGACGCCATGACCGTCCGCGACCTCGACATGGCGGCGCTGCTCATCCACGCGGAGTGAGGAGTCAGGAGAACTCCTTCTCGAACTCGGTGACGATGATCCGCGCCGCCGCCTCGATCAGCGCCAGATGGGAGAACGCCTGCGGGAAGTTGCCCAGGTGGCGCCCGGTCTCCACGTCGAACTCCTCCGCGTAGAGCCCGAGCGGCGAGGCGACCCGCAGCAGCCGTTCCATCAGATCGCGGGCGCGCTGCTCCTCCCCGACGATGGACAGCGCCGAGACCAGCCAGAACGAGCAGATGAGGAACGAGCCTTCCCGCCCGGACAGGCCGTCGTCGGTCTCCTCGGTGCGATAGCGCAGCACGAAGCCGCTCTCGGTCAGCTGGTCGGCGATCGCGAGAACGCTGGCGTGCAGCCGGGGGTCGCCGCGGTCGAAGAAGCCGAACATCGCCGCCAGCAGCGTGGACGCGTCCAGCGCATCGGTCTCGTAGTGCTGGCGCAGCACGCCGGCGTCGGTCACGCCGTGTGCCAGGACGTCCTGCTTGATCTCCTCGGCGCTGGCCCGCCAGGTCTCGGCCAGGGCGGCGTCCGATCGGATCTCGGCCAGCTTGGCGGCCCGGTCCATCGCGACCCAGCACAGCAGCTTGGACGACACATAGTGCTGCGGCTTGCCCCGCGCCTCCCAGATGCCCTGGTCCGGTTCCCGCCAGATCGCCATGGCGCAGCGTGCCTGCGACTCGACGAGCGACCACAGCCGCCGGGGCAGGCGCTGGCTGCGGCGGCTGTGCAGCAGGACGGAGTCCAGTACAGCGCCGAACACGTCGTTCTGCCGCTGGTCGAAGGCCCCGTTGCCGATCCGCACCGGGCGGGCGCCGGCATATCCGGACAGGTCGTCTCGGGTGGACTCGGTCAGGTCGCGCCGGCCGTCGATGCCGTACATGATCTGCAGGGAACCGTCGGCGTTCGGCTCGAGGTCGGCGACGAACTGCATGAACTCGTTCGCCTCCCAGTCGAGATTCAAATAGTGCAGCGCCTGGAGCGTGAAGGTCGAGTCCCGCATCCAGGTGTAGCGGTAGTCCCAGTTGCGCTCGCCGCCCGGCGTCTCCGGCAGCGACGTGGTGAGCGCCGCAATCGTGGCACCGGTCGGCATGTACGACAGCCCTTTGATCACCAGGGCGGAGCGCTGGATCGGGTCACGCCACCGGTGGTCGGGCATGCGGGCGCGGTCGAGCCACGAGCGCCAGTACCGCGAGGTGGCGGCCAGCCTGCCGCGGGCGTCGTCGAGGCTCGGCACCGGGGCGGGTCCGGCCGCCCAGGACAGCGAACAGAAGACTTCGTCACCCGCGTACAGGGTGCGCCGTGCCCGAGTTTGATCACCTTCGACGCCCAGCGCCAGGTCGGTCCGCAGCCGCAGGCTCTGACCGGCTCCGCTCGCCTCGGCGGTGTGCCGGCCGGCGTCCGCATCGAGGGTCCACACCGCTGGCGTCCGGCCGTAGTCGAACACCGGCTCGCAGACCAGCTCCACCTCGACGGTGCCCTCCAGGCAGCGCGCCGTGCGCACCAGCATGTGGTCGGCGTCGTCGTCGGCCGGCGGGCGGGTGTGCGGCGTGACCTCGTCCGTACCGTCGTGCGGCCCCATGGTGAGCGCTTCGCGCACCTCGACCCAGCCGGTGGGCGTCTTCCACGTGGTGACCAGCACGTTCGTCCCGGGCTCGTAGGCACGGGCGGCCGGGTGGTTGATACCGAACGGTGCCAGCCGGAAGTAGCCGGCCTGCCGGTCCAGCACGGTGCCGAACACGCTCGGTGAGTCGAAGCTCGGCACGCACAGCCACGCGACCGACCCGTCCGGTGCGATCAGCGCCCCGGTGTGACAGTCGGAGAGAAACGCGTGGTCGGCGATCGGCGGAAACGGCGACGGGGCTGCCGCGCTCTGCTCCCGCGATCCGCCATCCACCTGCTGTTGTCCAACTTTGTCCGACATGCCGCACTCCGTCCGATCGGCACGGTGCCCTCGGCATCATCGTCACGACCACCACCCCCACGCGCCTCATCCCCCAAGGGTGGCCTCAACTTCAAGATCCCTTTTTCGTACGACCCACGAAAAGCCCTCGGACAATCGCGCGGCACAGCCACCCGCACCGCAAGGCCGCCGGCAGCCGCCGGCTCATGAGCCGGGTCAGCCCATCCCGGCTCAGGCTTCCGGGCGGCCGGCTTCCGCCCGTGGCAGCCGGACGTGAACCGCCGTACCGGACGGCTGATTGGCGGTCAGCTGGATCGTCCCGCCGTGCATCCGGACGATCGTGCGGGCCAGGCTCAGCCCGAGCCCGCTGCCGGTAGTCCCCTGATGACGAACGTTGCTGCCACGGAAGAACCGGTCGAAGACCCGGTCACGCTCTTCGGCCGGCGTACCGATTCCGGTATCGGAGATGCAGAGCTCGGCCATGCTCCCGCCCGCGATCAGCTCGATGCGCACCTCCCCGCCGAGCGGGCTGTACTTCACGGCGTTCGACAGCAGATCGTCGACCACCTGCCGCAACCGGCGCGCGTCCCCGTCCAGCAGTACCCGCGCCGGCAGGTCCGTGCGCAGCAGGACGCCGGTGTCCGCGGCGGACCGGCGGGCCCCGGCGACCGCCTCGGCGACGATCGCCGCGAGATCGACCTCACCGATCGCCAGCCCGAGGTGACCGGAGTCGAGACCGGCGAGGTCGAGCAGCTTGTCGACGACCCGCTGCAATGCCGCGGTGTTACGGGTGACCGAGTGCAACATCTGCCGGTGATCCTCGTCGAGGAAGCCGGCCTCCTCGTCCAGCATGGTGACGTTCGCGGCGATCGAGGTGAGCGGCGTGCGCATCTCGTGGCCGACCAGGGCGATGAGGTCGTCCTGGGCGCGGGCGAGCTGCCGGGTGAGCTGTTCGGCGCGGCGCAGCGCCACATAGACGCCGAACTGAGCCGCGACACCGTCCAGCAGCACGGTGAGCAGCTGCTCGTGCTGTTCCGGGGCGTCCGCGTAGCAGGTGAGAACACCGAGCAGGGTTCCGCCGTCGCGGACCGGGACGGCCAGGACGGTGTGGATGCCGTGCCGCAGCCACGCCTGCACCCTCGCCTGCTCGTACGGCGTGTTCAGCTCGGTGTCGGCGGCGATGTCGGCGACCCACATCGCCCGGCCGCTGCGCCAGACCCGGCCGGTGACCCCGGCACCGTGAACGGGAGTATCGCCGAGGAAACCGTCCGGGTCGTCGCCGGACGCGTCCCATTGACCGGCCGGGTGCAGCTGTCCGGTGCCCTCGTTGATCAGGAACAGTTCCGCGTACGGCCAGCCCAGAGCGGTGCCGACCGTCTCCAGGACGGCGGCAGCGGCGTCGGTCTCCGAGTCCGCGGCCCGAAGAGCATCCTCCACGGCGAGGTGGCAGGCGCGGAACCGTTCGGCGCGGCGGATCGCCGTCAGCTCGTGTGCCACCGCCACCGCACCCAGGAGCCGCCCGTCGCCGGCGATCATCGGCCGGGCGGTGGTGGCGAAGGTGCGCACCGGCTCCCCGGGGGCAGCGGTCACCACGTCGAAACCGTCCACGCTCTCGCCGCGCAACGCCCGCATCAGCGGGACGTCCTCCCACGGGAGCCGCCGCATCCGGGCGTCGTGGAGCACGTCCCGTACCAGCGCCGGATAGTCGGCCGGAACCGCCGCGGTGAGCGGCACTCCTTGGATCTCGCGCAGCACCCGGTTCATCAAGACCACCTGGCCGGCCTCGTCGCAGGCGAGGACTCCCACCGACAGGCTGTCCAGCAGAGCGATCAGGAAGCTGCTGTCGTGGTCCGCCCGCTCCTCCGCGGCCGCCCGCAGCTCTTCCGCAGCGGCCTGCTGTTCCTCCGCAGCGGCCCGCAGCTCTTCCGCGGCGGCCTGCTGTTCCTCCGCAGCGGCCTGCTGTTTCTCCGCGGCGATCTGCTGCGTCAAGTCGGTGAGGAAGGCGCACGCCAGCGCCCCGGCCGCACCGTGCACCACCGACAGCGACGCCGCGACCGTCAGCCGGTGCCCGTCGCGCCGCTGGACGCTGACCCGGCGCAGCACCGGCCGGCGCGGCCCCGCCGCGAACAGCCGCTCGAGCGCGGCACCGATCGGCTGCCCGTCGTAGCCGGGCAACAGGCTGTCGTCGAGGTGTCTGCCACACACCTCGGCCCGGCTGAATCCGAGGAGATCCTCCGCGGCACGGTTGAAACCGACGACGGTCCCGTCCGAGTCCACCGCGAGAACCGCCTCCTGCACGCTGTCCAGCAGCGCGGCGCTGTCGAGCGACGCCACCTGGTCGGCGGCCTCGACGGGTGCGGGCGGGCGCAGAAGCTCGGCGATCTCCAGCAGGGTCGTCAGGTCGTCGTCGGTCCACTGCCGGGTCGTGGTGTCGAGCACGGTCATCGAGCCGAGCAGACGATCGGCGTCGTCGCGCACCGGTACGCCGAGGAACGACCGGACGCCGTACTCGGTCACCAGCGGATGCTCACGCAGATCACTGATGTCGTCGTGCAGCATGTCCTCGCACACCACCAGATGATCCTGAATGACGATGTACTTGCACACCGAGTACTCGATGGGCGCCCGGCCGTCCGTGGTCAGCGACTGCGGCAGGCCATGGCTACCGGCGAAGAATCCCTCGTCGCGGCCAACCAGCGTCACCGACGCCATCGGCGCGTGCAGCAGGCGGGCCGCCAGCCGCGCGATGGCGGTCAGCGGGATCGGCTGGGCCGGCAACGCGCGACGCGCCCGGTGCACCGCGGCCAGACGTGCGGGATCACCCAGAATCGCATCGTCGACCATCGCCACGACCGCACCCCGAATCGGCTGCCAAGCTCCTTTGACCGATGATTTCCCCGCCGGGATTGCCCCTTTTGCCGGTCTCAAACCTGTACGCCGGAGTTATCTACACAGCGACCGGAGTCCGGCAATGCCCATAGTGCCCGTATGAGCGCATGGTGCCGGTAAACCGCGGGCGCCGTACCGCCGCCGCGTGACACCGGTTGTGCCCGGTGTGCAGCCTCCTTATCTGCTGGACCAGTACGCCCCTGGCCAGGGCGACGGTGTCAGCGTCTGCCTCGACGTGGGCGCGTCCACAGCCGTGCTCGGGGTGCACGGCGCCTGGGGGCGCGGGCTGCTGCGCACGACGGACACGGCGATGCACAAGTGCCTGAGCGAGCATCCCGCCGCTCTGATCCTCGACCTCACAGCCCTGGCCGACAGCCATGCGACGAGCGCGCCGATGTGGATGACCGCGCGGCGCCTGGGTGCCGCCATGGATCCCGCGGTGCAGGTGCTGGCGTGTGTACCGGAGGACAGCAGGCTGACCCAGCGGCTGTACCGCCTCGGCGTGGTCCGGTCGCTGCCGATCTTTCCCACCGTGGCCCAGGCGTGCACGGCCGCCGCGCAACGGCTGCCGCTGACCGGCCGGATGCAACTCGACCTCGCCCCGGACGCCCACGCGGCAACGCGAGCCCGCAACCTCGTCTCCGACATCTGCGTGGCCTGGCGGGTTCCGGACCTGCGCGACCGGGCCCGCCTGGTGATCTCCGAACTGGTGAACAACGCGGTCCAGCACGCCGGCACCCCGATCACCGTCCTACTCTCCCGCCGGGGCGACGGAGTCCATCTGGCGGTGTGCGACGGCGACCCGGGGCTGCCTCGACTGCTCACCCGTGACCCGATGACACCTGACACTCTGAGCCGGCGCGGCCTGGGCCTGCGGGCGGTGCACGCGGCCGCCACCGTGTGGGGCGCGATGCCCACCCGGCACGGCAAGGTCGTCTGGGCCACGATCCGCGGATGTTCGCGCCGGGAGTGAAGGTCGTCCGGCCACGATGGTTACGCCGGGAGTGAAGGTCGTCCGGCCACGATGGTTACGCCGGGAGTGACCGTGGCGAGCCGCAAACCTGCAGTACGGGGCGCCATACCGTAGGTTGGTGACCTCGCACGCGACGTACGCAGAATAAGAGGCAATCACACGATGACGGCGGTATCAGGTCGGCAGTCAGCCGCTGGGGCTCCCGCAAGCGCCGGGCACGGAACGGACGAGGATCAGCGGGCGCTGTTCGGGCAGTCCACAGCCGTTTTCGCGTCGCTCACCGGTCCGGAACACCTGGTGGAGTCGGCGAACCCCGCGTTCTTCGCCACCATCGGCAAAGAGGACGCCCACACCGGGGTCCCGCTCACGGAGCTGGCACCCGGCCTGACCGATCAGGGTTTCATCACCCTGCTGGACCAGGTCTACCGCACGGGTGAGCCCTACACCGGCCGTGACATCCGGGTCGTGCTCGGCTCCGGCCCGGACGCGCGGGAGGCGTTCTTCGACCTCACCTACGAACCGCGCCGGGACGCCGACGGCACCGTTGCCGGGATCCACGTGATCGGCATGGAGATCACCCAGGTCAAACAGGCCCAGCGACTGATGGCCGAACACCGAGCCCTGCTGGAGCAGATCGCCCGCCAGGCACCCCTGACCGAGGTGCTCGACGGGATGGCCCGCTCGATCGAGAACCTCGCCCCGGAAGAGGTGCTCGTCTCCGTACTGCTCGCCGACCCCGACGGCAGCCACCTGCGCCACGGGGCCGCACCCAGCCTCCCCGACTTCTACAACGAGGCCATCGACGGCATCGCCACCGGTGAGGGTGTCGGCTCGTGCGGCACCGCCGCCCACCGCCGGCAACCGGTGATCGTCACCGACATCACCACGGACCCGTTCTGGGCCGACTTCCGGGACCTGGCCGGCCGTGCCGGGCTGGCCGCCTGCTGGTCCACGCCGATCCTGGCCCGCGACGGCAGCCTGCTGGGCACCTTCGCCATGTACCACCGCACTCCCCGCGTCCCGCAGGACACCGACCTGGCCCTCGCCCGGGTCTTCGCCGGCACCGCCGCCCTCGCCATCGAACGTCACCACGACGAGCAGGCAAGACTGGCCGCCGAAGCATTCGCCAAGTCAGCCAACGAGGAACTGGCCAAAGCAGTGCGCGCAGAACGCGAACTACGCGCCGAAGCCGAACAACGCGCCGCCGCGGCAGCCGAGCTCACCGCCCGGATGCGCACCGCCGCAGCCGCCCAGTCGGCCACCCCACACCCCGACCACTGCCAGCTCGGCGGCGCCGCCGGCTGCACCTCCCCGGCCGAGATCAAAATCGCCGACTCCTGGGGCGACGCGGCATGGGGCTGCTCCTCCCACGTCGAGGAAGCCATCATCAACGTCCGCTCCGTCTTCATAGCCAGCGAAGAACTCGGCGGCCTGGCCGCCTACCTCAACCGCTGACCCCCACCCACTCAACCGCCCCACCCACTCAACCGCCCCACCTGCCGCCCACCCCCCTCAACCGCTGGCCCCGGGGCGCCCGCCGCCGCAGCCTTGCGGGCCGTCAGGCGGCGCCGCCACCGCCCTTTATCAACGCAGCTCCAGTCAATCTTGGACAATCAAGCCGCCTATAGCCGGTCCAACTGTCCAAGATCCAGAAGTCACGGCGACCGCAGCCCTCCCGCACCCGAGACGCAGCTACTTACCGGACTTCTTGCCGGCCTTCGCCGACTTCAGCTCGGCCTTCACATACTTCTCGACAAGCTCCGGCTTCTTCATGTCAGCGGTACCCTTGACCCCACGCCGCGACAGCTGAGCACGCAGGTCCGCCACCTTCATCCGAGCGATCTTGCTCTCGCTGACCTCCGGGGTGTTCGGAGTGTCGTTCCCGCTCGTCGGGTTCTTGGTGGACCGCGCGTTCTTCTTGGCGCTCTTCGCCGACTTCAGCTCGGCCTTCACATACTTCTCGACAAGCTCCGGCTTCTTCATGTCAGCCGTACCCTTGACGCCCCGCCGCGCCAGCCGAGTCCGCAAGTCGGACGCCTTCATCCGCGCGATCTTGCTCTCGCTGACCTCCGGGGTGTTCGGTGTGTCGTTCCCGCTCGTCGGATTCTTGGCAGTCTTGGTAGCAGCCATGCCGCTTCGCCTCCGTTTATCGACGTTCCCGATCATCTGTCAGCTACCCGCTCCCGCGTCGCCGACACCTGCAGCGGCGGATGTCCCTCCCCACGGTCACGATTCGTCCGGCCGAATCGGGCGATGGTCCAGGTTCGAACGCCGCTCTAGCATCGAGGTGTCGACCAGTTTCGGAGCCCGGAGGGCGCCATGGCGAGGGGACGGATCCTGGCGGCGTCGGTGAGCGTGCTCGTCAGCGCGGCGGTCGGCGTGGTGACCAACGTGGTCACTTCGAACTGGAACGTCGTACTGCTCACGGTTCTCGGCGCCCTGGTGGTTCTCGGCGTCGTCCTACAGGTGGTGGTGAGCCGGTCGGAGGAGCCGGGCCGGACCGGGGGCCTGACCGCCCGGGCGTCCCGAGGTGGCCAGGTGGTGCAGGCCGGCCGCGACGTGATCCTGCCGGGCCGGACAGTGCGAGCCGAGCACGATGTGATCCTGCCGGGCCGGCAGCCGACTCCGCCGCTGCCTCGCCCCGAGGAGCACGATGGCGACCGCTGAGAGTGCGGCGGGCGATGGTGCGGCCCATGACCTCAGGGCGAGTGCGCGCAGCGGCTCGGTCATCATGCAGGCCGGCCGGGACGTCATCACCGGCAATGTGTTCACCGGGAGCTTCGCCCGGCTGAGGGATGTGTGGATCGATCCGGGGGCGGTCTTCGACGAGGTCGAGGTCGACCGGTTCGCCGGCCGTGAGTGGCTGATCGAGCGGGTGGACCGGTTCATCGAACGGCACAACCGCGGCTATGTGGTGATCCAGGCACCGGCCGGGGTCGGCAAGACCATGGTCGCCGCCTGGCTGGCCGCCGATCGCGGGTGGCCGTGCCATTTCACCCGCCGCCAGCGCGGGCGCTATGCCACCACCGCACTCCGCAATCTCGCGGCGCAGGTGATCGCCGGGTACCAACTGTCGGAACAGTTCGCGCCGGGAGGTGTCCTGCCGGAGACCGCCGGCGAGCCCGGCTGGTTCGAGCAGGTTCTCAAAGCCGGCGGTACGGCCGCCACGGCTCGCGGCGAACGGCTGGTGCTGATCGTCGACGGGCTGGACGAGGCCGAGTCGTTCGACGGCGAACTCCCTCTGGGACTGCCGACCCGGCTGCCGGCCGGCGTCATCATGGTGGTGACGTGCCGTACCGGCAAGCGCCTCATGGGTATGCGCCTGCCGTGGGAGCACACCACGTTCGAGCTGACCGACAAGCGCAACCTCGACGACATGCGCCTGTTCATCCGGCAGACCGCCACGTCGGATCCGGTGATCGCCGCGCAGCTCGCCGAGCGGGAGGTGCCGGAGGACCAGTTCGCCGAACGGCTGCTGAAGCGCTGCGGCGGTGTCTGGGTCTACCTGCGGTACATCCTCAATGAGCTGCGCCTGGGGATGCGGCAGATCGATGACCTCGAAAACCTCCCGTCGGATCTGATCGGCTACTACACCGAGGCGCTGCGCCCGGACCTGTTCGACGGCGAGTCCGCGCGGGCTCGCCTGACCGCGACGCTCGCCGCGGTCACCGAGCCGCTGCCGCCTGATCAGCTGGCCCGGCTCGCCGGGCTCACCGACCCCGGGCTCGTCGACAGGCTGTGCTCGGGGGCGCTGCGTCCCTTCCTCACCGCGGTGCCGGACACCGCCGGGGTGCCGTCCTACGGCATCTACCACGTCTCGCTGCGTGACTACCTTCATGGTGCGACGGCCGAGCCGCGGTGGGACGCCGACCTGGCGGAGGCGCATCGGCTCGCCGGCTGGGCCCGGGAAGCCCACGCGCGCATCGCCGATCTCTACCGGCGGGCGACGGACGAGAACATCGATGGGTACGGTCTGCGCAACCTCGCCTACCACCTGGAGCGAGCCGGACGCGCCGGTGAGTTGCACCAGCTGCTCGCCGAGGAGATCACCGGCACCGGCGGCGGCGTACGCAACCGCTGGTACGCGGCACATGACCGGGCCGGGACCCTCGCCGACTACCTGGCCGACGTGCAACGCGCGTACCGGCTCGCCGCCGCTGACAACGACGCCCGGCTCGGCCGGGGCCAGAGCGTCCGGCTGGGCCTGGAGGTCCGGTACTCGGTGATCGCCGCCGCCGTGGTCTCGTTGACCAACAGCATCCCGCCGGACCTGATCACCAGGATGGTCCGCAGCGGCGTCTGGACCGGCCGGCAGGCGCTGAACCACGCCGCCCACCTGCTGTGGGACCTGCACCGCGTCGTGCTGCTCGCCTCCCTTCTGCCGTGGCTGCCGGAAGCGGAACGAACCCGGGCACAGGCCGACGCGGTGGCCGTCGCCGCGGCGACCACCGACCCGGAGGAACGGGCGGGTCTGTATGTCACCCTCGTCGAGCTGCTGGACCGGGATGCCCCGCACGATCTGCTGGCGGTCGCCGTCGCAGCGGTCGCCGAGGCAGTCGAGGACGACGGCGAGGAAATCTCGCGGCTGCGGGACATCCTGCCCCTTCTTCCCGAGGACCTTCTCCTGCGGGTGCTCGCCCTCGCCGAGCCCCTGCTCGACTCCACCTACGCGGCCGGGCCCCTGCTCGCCGAGCTGATGCCCCTGTTACCGCCGGCGCAGGTCAGGGCGTTCACCGACCGGCTGGACACCGAGGCGATCCAGCCCGTGGACACCGACCTGCTGCGCGCCCTGACCCCGCTGCCGGCGGCCACGCCGGCAGAGCGGCTGCTGACACTGGCCAGGCGTCCCGCCGACCCGGACGACCGAGCCATCTCCCTCGCTGTCGTCGCGGAAGGGCTGGACGACCGTACCCGGAAAGACGTTGTTGCCGAGGCCCTCGCAGCGGCCCGGACCACCGAAAACCTCGAGTGGCGTGCCAGCGCCCTGGTCTGGGTGGGCACCGCCGCCGGCGCGCATCAGCGCAACGGGATCCTCGAGGAGGCGCTCGCGGTCCGGGCCGGCCTGAACCCGCGGGCGGACCCGGTCTGGGACATGCTCGACATCGTCGAGCTCCTCGGGGACGGTGCCCGGCAGGACGCCCTCAGCCGGGCCCTCCGCCTGTGCGAACACGACCCGGATCACCGGCTGCGAGCACGGATGATCGAGACGCTGGCCGACGCCACCTGGACCGAGCCGCCGTTTGCTCGCCTGCTGACCGCGGCCGAGGCCATCACCGGCCACGCGGCCCGCGCCGAGGCCCTGACAGCGCTGGCCGGTTCCATTCCGCTGGATCTCAGCGAGGATCTCCTGCGCGCCGTCAAGCAACTGGACGCGGAGAACCGGACCGCTCCGCTCATGACGCTGGCCACCCGCCCGGTGAGCGGGCTGACCGCCGCGCGCCTGCTCGACGAGGCCGCCGGGTGGTCCAGCTCCGTCGAGCGTTATGGGCTGGTGGCGAGGATCGCCGGCACGATCCCGGACCGGCTTCTCGGGCGTGCTCTCACCGTGGTCCAGTCGATCACGGACGAGTTCGGGCGCGCGATGCTTCTCGCCCGGATCGCCGGGACCCGTCCGCGAGACCGTCGGCCTCCTCTGATCGCGGAGGCCGAACACCACATCAACGGCCTGCTGAACGACGTCGACCGAGCACGGGCAGCCGTTGAGCTGGCGCGGGTGTGCGAACCCGGGCACGCCGGAGCCGTACTGACCTCGGCTCTCGACGCGATCCTGGACGCCGAGTCCGCCAACATCCGCTACTACGGGTTGAAACGGCTGCTCCCGGTACTGCCCGAAGGCGAACGGACGCGAGCGGCACAGGCCGCGCTCGACGCCGCACGTGCCGACGACTTCACCGATCTCCGCGCGTACGCGCTCGGCGAGATCGTCGAATGGCTGTCACCGGAACTCCGCGACGCGGTCCTCGATGAGGCTTACGCCGCAGCCGGGGAGTTCCCGTATTCACTCGTGAGGGCCTTCCTGCTCGCCGACCTCTCCACGCGTGTCCCGGATCCGGTGCGGCAGCGTGACCTCTTCCTGGAAGCGACAGCACTTCTCGACGAGGCCGCGAGTGGCGCCACGGTGGCTCCCGCCCTGCGCCGGATCGCACCGATCGCGATCCGCGCCTTCCGGTTGTTGCCGAAACCGCTCCAGCTACGTTCGATCTCGGCAGTCCGGATGCTGACAGGCGGCCGGACCGGAGCGGGCTTCCCCCGCGAAGCGCTGCACCTGATACCGGACAACCTGCTGGTCGAGGCGGTCGAGGCAGTGGGAGCGATCCACGATCAGCGAGCCCGGGTCCTGTTCCTCGGTCCGCTTGCCGCGCACCTGCCGCCTCGGCCGCGCCGGATCGCTCTCGCTCACCTGTTCCGCGACACCAACGACGTCCGGGGCCGCCAGCTTCTGCTCCAGCAGGCGGCCCTGCTCTGGCAGGGTGAGCTCGATCCCGAACGGATGGACGTTTTGCGCCGCTGCCTGGAGGGCGTCGACCTGAACGACTGCTTCGCCCTGTTGGCGTCGGTCTTCGACCTCGTTCCGGCGGAGATCAGGGACGATCTCGCCGAGCAGTGTCTCGACGCACTCGCCTCCGCGGAGCGGTGGTGGCCACGGCTCTCCGAAGCCGGCGCGGAAAGTTAGAGCGTTGACAGTCAGAACCCTACTGGGCGCTGACCGTCACCGAGAGCCTCGTGCTCCTCGCCGGCGCCGCGATGTGGCTCGCCTCGCGCCGCGCCATCAACCGCGGCCTCGCCGCCGGAAAGACCTACCGCCTGCTCGGCGTCAACCGCTCCAGCGGCGAGTTCGCCTGCGTACAGGGCAAGGGTATGTGTGACGGTGACCCGTCCGCGCAGGCCAACATCGACGCGATGAAGACCTGGCACCCGGCCGGTCCGTGCAGCCTGCGGACCGGCCGATCAGATCAAAAGATCAAACAGCAGGTGTACGCCTGAGCCGCCCGCCTTCTCCAGGTTCCGGGTCAGTGGGATTCGCGGGACACCCGATCGCCGCTGGCGCCGAGCAGGAAACTGTTGTCGGCGCCGGTGTCGGCCTGCCCGACCGTGTCGACGTAAAGGCGTTCCCACCCGCGGCGGGGGTTGGCGAAGGCGGCGACCGCTGCCGGTGAGGGTTCGCGCGCTTCGAGGTCGGCGTCCGGGATGTCGACGTCGAGGCGCCGGTTCGCGATGTCCAGGATGATCATGTCGCCGGTCCGGACCTTGGCGAGGGGACCACCGGCGGCGGCTTCCGGGACCACATGCAAGACCACTGTTCCGTACGCCGTACCGCTCATCCTCCCGTCGGAGATCCGCACCATGTCCCGCACCCCCTGTTCGAGGAGCTTGGCCGGCAACGGCATGTTCGACACCTCCGGCATGCCCGGATATCCCTTGGGCCCGCAACCGCGCAGGATCAGTACCGAGTCGGCGGTGACCTCCAGATCCGGGTCGTCGAGGCGGGCGTGCAGGTCCTCGACCGAGTCGAAGACCACCGCCGGGCCGCGGTGCTGGAGCAGGTGCGGTGACGCGGCGGCCGGTTTGATGACCGCACCGTCCGGGGCCAGGTTGCCGTAGAGGACCGCGATGCCCGCGTGCGGCTGCAACGGCTCCTCGCGGGCCCGGATCACCTCCCGGTCGTAGACGAGTGCTCCGTCCAGGTGGTCGACGAGCGGGCGCCCGGTCACCGTGATCGCCGCCGGGTCGAGCAGGTCACGGACCTCGGCGAGCACCGCGTGCAGGCCACCGGCCCGGTAGAGGTCGTCCATCAGGAACCGGCCGGCCGGCAGCAGGTCGACGAGCAACGGCACACCGGCACCCGTACGGTCGAAGTCGTCCTGGGTCAGCGGCACGCCGAGCCGCCCGGCGATCGCGAGCAGGTGCACCACCGCGTTGGTTGACCCGCCGAGGGCGGCGAGCGCGACGATGGCATTGAGGAACGAGCCGCGGGTCAGCACCTCGCTGGGCCGCCTGCCCTTGTCGACGAGTTCGACGGCGAGCACACCGGTGGCATGGGCGGCCTCGAGCAGGCGGCTGTCGGGGGCCGGGGTGCCGGCCACGCCGGGCAGGGTCATGCCGAGCACCTCGGCGAGCAGGCCCATCGTCGAGGCGGTGCCCATCGTGTTGCAGTGGCCCTTGCTGCGGATCATCGAGGACTCGGAACGCTGGAACTCCGCCGAGCTGAGCGTGCCCGCCCGGACCTCCTCGGACAGCTTCCACACGTCGGTGCCGCAGCCGAGCGGGACACCGCGGAAGGTGCCGGTCAACATCGGGCCGCCCGGCACCACCACCGCCGGCAGGTCGACCGAGGCGGCGCCCATCAGCAGCGCGGGAATGGTCTTGTCGCAGCCGCCGAGCAGGACCACGCCGTCGATCGGGTTGGCGCGCAGCATCTCCTCGATCGCCATCGCGGCCATGTTGCGCCACAGCATCGCGGTGGGCCGGACCTGCGTCTCACCCAGCGACACCACCGGCAGGTTCAGCGGGATGCCGCCGGCCTGGTGTATGCCGTCGGAGACGCTCCGGGCCACCTCGTCGAGGTGGGCGTTGCACGGGGTCAGGTCGGAGGCCGTATTGGCGATGGCGATGTGCGGGCGGCCGTCGAACGCGTCGGCCGGCAGGCCGCGCCGCATCCAGGCCCGGTGGATGTAGCTGTTGCGGTCGTCGCCGCCGTACCACTGAGCGCTGCGCCGTGGCTGCATCGTCCACCTCCGAATCGTCCACCTCCGAAAGCTCCATGCTTTCATTCTGCCGGAACATCGGTCTACCATCCGGAATCGTGACGGAGCAAGAGGACCGACTGGTCGGGTCCGACCGGGTCCTGGCCGTGCTGGCCGAACTGGCCCGCCATCCCGACGGCATCGGCCTGGACGAGATGGCACGTGCGGTCGCCAGCGCCAAGCCCACCGTTCACCGTGCTCTGGCCTCACTGCGCCGGGCCGGTTTCGCCGGCCGGGACGGCTACGGCCGGTACGTGCTCGGCGACGAGTTCCTGCGCTTGGCCTTCGCCCACCACGAGGCGCGTCCCGACCACGTCCGGGTCATGCCGATCCTGCGCGCCCTGTGCGACAGATACGGCGAAACCGTCCACTACGCCACCCTCGACGGCCGATCAGTGGTCTACCGATCGAAGCTGGACCCGTCCGTCGGAGCGGTCCGCCTCACCTCGGTCATCGGCGGCCGCAACCCCGCACACTGCACCGCCGTCGGCAAGGTGCTGCTCGCCGGTCTGCTCCGCGACGAGCAGGCGGTCCGCGACTGGATCGGCGACCAGCCCCTGGTCCGGCGGACCGAGCGCTCCGCCGGCACCGCCGAGGAGCTGCACGCCGAGCTCGAAAAGGCCCGCGCGAACGGGTACGCCGTCGACGACCAGGAGAACGAACCCGGCGTCAACTGCCTGGCCGTTCCGGTCCACCTCACCTCACCGACAGTGCCGAGCGGTGCGATCAGCATCAGCGGCCTCGCCTACCGCATCCCGGTGCGCAAACTCGCCGACGACCTGCCCGCCATCCGCGCGATCGTGGCCGGCGAAACGGAGATCCCGTGACCAGCTTTTTCACCGCTCAGCCCGGCGGAACCGGCGCCTACTTCCTCGGCGAGGGCCCGGTGTGGGACGCCGCCCGCGAGCGGCTGCTCTGGGTGGACATCATGGCGGGCGACGTGCACGAGGGCCGCCTGGACACCACGACCGGTGAGATCCGGACGGTCACGACCTGGTCCTTCGAGCAGAGCGTGGGCGCGGTCGCCGTGGCGGAGACGGGCGACCTGCTGGTCGCCGAGAAGGAGACACTGACCCACGTCAAGAACGACGGCACGCGTACGCACCTCGCGCGCGTCCTGCCGGAAGGCGCACCGAATCGCCTGAACGACGGCGCCGTCGACCCGGCCGGACGGTTCCTGGTCGGCAGCCTCGGCGGCGACCGGGAGATCCTCGTCCGCTTCGAGAACGGCGACTGCACCACGATCGACGACGACCTGACGCTCTCCAACGGCCTGGCCTGGAGTCCGGCCGGTGACCGTTTCTACAGCGTCGACACCATGTCGCACACCGTCTACGCCCGCGACTACCCCGCCGGCGCCCGGTCGGAGCTGTTCAGAGTCACCGACGGGCACCCCGACGGCCTGTGCGTGGACGCCGAGGGCAACCTGTGGCTGGCCGTCTGGGGCGGTGGCCGCGTCGAGTGCCGCTCCCCAGCCGGCGAGCTGATCGCCGTGGTCGACGTGGACGCACCGCACACCTCCAGCGCCGCCTTCGCCGGCCCGGACCTCGACATCCTGGTCATCACCACCGCCACCCAGGACCTCTCCCCCGCCGGCCTCGCCGAACACCCGCTGTCCGGCCGGCTGTTCACCGCCCGGGTCGGTGTGACCGGCCTGCCCACCCCGTACTGGAATCCCGCCCTCTGAGCCACCGGAGCGTTTCGTGTTCCTCATGCGTATCGGCGCCCCCGGCGCCGAGAAGCCGGTCGTCCGTGCCGACGACACCCACTACGTCGACGTGTCCGACCTCGCCGGCGACTTCGACGAGAAGTTCTTCGGCTCCGGTGGCGTCGCCTCCCTCGCCGGTCCGGTCAGCGAACGGATCGCCGCCGGTGATGTCCACGAGTTCGGCGACCAGCGGATCGGCGCCCCGATCGCCCGGCCGCACCAGATCCTGTGCATCGGGCTGAACTTCAGCGACCATGCCGCGGAGACCGGCCAGGCGGTGCCCGCCGAGCCGATCCTGTTCACCAAGAGCCCGAACACCCTGGTCGGCCCGAACGACGACGTACGCATCCCCCGGGGCTCGACGAAGCCGGACTGGGAGGTGGAGCTCGGCATCGTGATCGGCAGGCGCACCTCCTACCTCGACACGGTCGAGCAGGCCCGCGACCACATCGCCGGATATGTGCTGGTCAACGACGTCAGCGAGCGGGCGTTCCAGATGGAGCGCGGCGGGCAGTGGGTCAAGGGCAAGTCCGCCGAGACGTTCAACCCGGCCGGGCCGTGGCTGGCCACCACCGACGAGGTCCCCGACGTGGGCGACCTGACCATGTGGCTCGACGTCAACGGGGTGCGCCGGCAGACCGGCAACACCCGGACGATGATCTTCGACCCGTACTTCATCATCCATCACCTCAGCCAGTTCCTGGTCCTCGAACCCGGCGACCTGATCAACACCGGCACACCGCCCGGCGTCGGCATGGGCCACACGCCGCAGGTGTGGCTGCAACCCGGCGACGTCATCGACCTCGGCATCGACCGGCTCGGCACCGCCCGCCAGCGGGTCGTCGGCCCGCGCCCCACCTCCTGAGGCCCGCGCCCCACCTCCTGAGGCCCGCGCCTCATCTCTCTGAGGCCTGCGCCATCTCTCTGAGGGCTGACTCGCGCCCCATCTCTCTAAGGACTGACATGTCAGAGTTCACCGGCCTGCGGGCCGTCGTCACCGGCGGCGCCTCCGGCATCGGCCTGGCCACCGCCACCCTGCTCGCCGAACGCGGCGCGACAGTCGCCTGCCTCGACCTCGACACCACCGTCGAGAAACCGCTGCTCGGCATCCGCTGCGACGTCACCGACGACACCTCGGTCCGCGACGCCGTCTCCGCCGCGGTCGCCGCGCTCGGCGGGCTCGACATCGTGGTGAACAACGCCGGCATCGGCGCGCAGGGCACCGTCGAGGACAACGACGACGCCGAGTGGGCCCGCGTCTTCGACGTCAACGTGCACGGCATCGTCCGCGTCACCCGCGCCGCGCTGCCCCACCTGCGCTCGTCGCAGCACGCGGCTGTCGTCAACACCTGCTCCATCGCCGCCACCATGGGACTGCCGCAGCGCGCTCTCTACTCGGCCACCAAGGGCGCCGTGCAGTCACTGACCTATGCCATGGCCGTCGACCACCTCGCCGACGGCATCCGCGTCAACTGCGTCAACCCCGGCACCGCCGACACGCCGTGGATCGGCCGCCTGCTGGCCTCCGCCGACGACCCGGCCGCGGAACGGGCCTCCCTGGAGGCACGCCAGCCCTCCGGCCGCCTGGTGACGGCAACCGAGATCGCCGGCGCCATCGCCTACCTCGCCGGCCCCCGCGCCTCAGCGACCACCGGCGTAGCACTCCCGGTCGACTGCGGCATGCAGACCCTCCGCCCCCGCCGCTGATCCACCCTGCCCCCACCGCTGATCTACCCCGGGCCCGTCTACCGCTGGTCCCACATCAACTCTGGCACCTCAACGCCGACGTATGCGCTGCCGATTCACCGGCCGCCGCCGATTGATCGGCCGCTGCTTGTTACGCGGCCGCAAGATCGGCCTGGCGGGCTCCTCCGCGCGCAACATGTGCCGCAGCATCAGAACGACCCCCAGCGCGATCAGGAGCCCGAATCCGATCTTTCCGAGAATCCTCGGCGTGGCACGGTCCACCCACGCCGGTGTCGCCACCCGGCCGGGATCGTCCGGATCGACGAGCACCGGCAGGAAATCGCCGACGCCCGGCGGCTCGCCGGCCACCCGATCGGTCCAGCTCGTCCGGATCCGGCCCTCCCACCGGTACTCCACCAACCAGGCGCCGGTGTTGAACTCGCGGAGGGCCGCGGTGGTCTTCACCCAGTCCCCCCGGATCGCGACATTCCGGTAGCCGTCGACCAGCCCCGAGCCGACCACTGCCACGGCCATGACGGACAGTGCACACACGATCGCCAGCTTCCGCCACAGCTCCACACGATCAGGATGACATCCATCGACAATGCCGCGGCCGGGACCAACTTCCGAGCCGGCTTCTCAGCGCTCGCCCAGCGCTTCCAGGACTGGCTTCTCAGCGCTCGCCCAGCGCTTCCAGGACCGGCTTGAGATCCAGGATCGGCGTGCCGTCGAACGCCTCCAGGCCCGCGACCCGCACCCGCAGCCCGTCGACAGCGAGGACGGTGACCCGGTGCAGGCCGATCGGGTTGGGCCGGTCCGGCGAACGGGTGCTGAAGACTCCGGTCAGCGGGCGGGCATCGTCCCCACGTGGGTGGACCCGCAGAACACCGCGATCGGCCCGGTCCAGCCAGGTGAACAGCAACAGCGAGGCGCCTGGCCGGATGTCGCCCAGCGCCTCCGCATATCGCGGCTCGAAGACCAGCCACGCGGGCGGCGCGCCCTCGTCACCCTGCTTCGGCGCGCTCGCCGCGTCGAGCAGAGACTCCACCCGGCCGACAGGGTCCAGCTCGAATCCAGCCATGGCCACGACGGTACGACGAGCCCCGCCCACCCGCAGCCCCCACTCACGACCAGCCCACCAAACCAGCTGGCGCACAGCGGTGCTCCCGGCCGCGAAAACCCCCACTCACGACCAGCCGACCGAACCAGCTGGCGCACAGCGGTGCTCCCGGCCGCGAAACCCCCCGCTGACGACCAGCCGGGTGAGCCGGCTCAGCCTTTGACGGCGCCGGTGAGGCCGCCGACGATGCGGCGTTCGAAGAGGCTGAAGAAGACGAGGGCGGGGATCATCGACAGTGAGGTGAAGGCGAGGACCTTCGCGGTGTCGACCGAGTACTGCGATGCGAAGGCCTGCACGCCCAGCGGCAGCGTGAAGCTGTCCTGGTCGTTCAGGATGAACAGCGGGAGCAGGTAGCTGTTCCAGCTGTTGATGAACGCGAGGATGCCGGTGGTGATCAGGCCCGGTACCGAGAGCGGCAGCACCATCCGCCAGAAGAAGCCGAGGCGGCTGCAGCGGTCGATGGCGGCGGCCTCCTCGATTTCCCGGGGGATGGCGCGCAGGAACGGCACCAGGATGATGATCGTGGTGGGCAGTCCGAAGGCGATCTGCGGGAGGATGATGCCGGGCAGGGTGTTCACCAGGCCCAGGTTCTTCACCAGGATGTAGAGCGGCGTGATGGCGACCGTGATCGGGAACATCAGACCGGCGGCGAACAGCGCGTACATCGCTCCCCTGCCCCGGAACCTGTACCGGGCCAGGACGTAGCTCGCCATGACACCCAGCGCGACGACGCCGACGGTGGTGACGACGGCCGCGATCGTCGAGTTGCCGACCTGGCGCCAGAAGGTGTCGCCGGTCAGTACGCCGGTGTAGTTGCCGGTCTCCCACGGGTCAGGCAGGCCGGCGGGGTCGGTGGTGATCTGCGAGTTGGTCCGGAAGCCGCCGATGATGATGTAGATGACCGGGCCGAGCATGAGCCCGACCAGCATCAGGGCGGCGACGTAGACGACCGGGCTGCCCCAGCCGTTGTTCCTTCTGGCCATGTCCTACTGCCCTCCGGTGAGCGCGCCGTCGGTGTCCCGGCGAAGAACGAAACGCTGGTAGACGAGGGCGATGAACATCGAGACGACGAAGAGCACGACCGCCACGGCGCTGCCGTACCCGTAGTTGCCCGCGTTGCGGCCCTCGACGACCATGTACGTCGCCATCGTCGAGGTGCCCGCTGTCGACGCGACGTACTGGCCCCAGATGATGTAGACGAGGTCGAACAGCTGCAGGGCGCCGATGATCGACAGGAAGGCCCAGATCCGGATGGTGGGCCCGAGCAGCGGCAGGGTGATCCGCCGTTGTGTCTGCCAGTAGGACGCGCCGTCGACAGCGGCGGCCTCGGCCAGCTCCTCCGGGATGTTCTGCATCCCGGCCAGGAACAGGATCACCGCGAACCCGACGTACTTCCAGGTCAGGATCAGCATCAGGGTCCAGATCGCGAGTTCCGGGTTGGCCAGCCAGTCCTCGGCCAGCCATCCGAGACCTATCGACCGGAGGACGTCGTTGATCGCGCCGTTGGTCTGGAGCATGAGGGCCCAGGCCGTACCGACGATGACCTCGGAGATCACGTACGGGACGAAGATGAGCACCCGGATGATCGACTGGGCGCGCATCCTCTGGTTCAGCAGCAGGGCGAGAACGACGGCGATCGGGCCCTGGAGGACGATCGACAATACGACGATCTGGCCGTTGTGCCACAGCGCCTCGTGGAATGAGCTGTCCTTGAGGATGGTGACGTAGTTGTCGAGGCCGACGAAGTCGGTCGGTGGTCCGTAACCCTTCCACCGGTAGAAGCCGTAGTACGCCGCCATCAGGATCGGGAAGATCACGAAGCCGAGGAACATGAGGATCGCCGGGCCGGACAGCACGGCGATCTCCAGGCGCTGGGCCCAGCCGATTCCGCGCCGGCGGGGACGGAACGGGGGCGACGCCTGCGCGCCACCCCCGTGCCGTCCGAGTTTGCCGGGCGCATCCTCAGTGACCGCTACGCTCTCGGCACCGAAGTTGCTGATCATCGCTGAACTACCTCAGCCCTTCTTGGCTGCTTCGTTCACGCCCTGGATGATCCCGGCGACGTCACCCTTGCCCGCGAGCAGGTTGACGACACCGATGTTCAGGGCGTTGCCCACGTTCTGGCCGTAGATCGTGTCGAGCCACTGCGAGACGTACGGCGCCTTGTTGTAGGCGTCGAGGACCGCCTTGAGGTAGTCCTCGGTGACGGCGCCCTGGGCTTCCTTGCTGATCGGCAGTGAGTTGAAGGCCTTGTAGTAGCCCTCCTGCACGTCCTTGGTAACGATGTAGTTGAGGAAGTCCGCGCACTCCTTGGGCGCCTGCGCCGAGCAGGAGTAGCCGTCCGCGCCGCCCATGATCGCGGCCGGGTCGCCCTGGCCGCCGGGTACCGCCGGGAACGGGAAGAAGCCCAGGTCGGGCAGCGGCTTGGCATCCTTGGTCAGGGAGGCGATCACGCCCGGGTCCCAGGCGCCCATGAGCTCCATGCTGGCCTTGTAGTTGGCCACCAGACCCGCCGAGCTGCCCGCGCCCTGCTGGGCGGAAGTGGTCAGGAACCCGTCGTTGAACGGCTTCGTGCCGGCGAAGGCCTTGAGGTCCTCACCGGCCTTCGTCCAGCAGGCGTCGCTGAAGTTCTTGTCCTTGGCGGCGGCGTCGAGCGTGGCCGGGCTGCAGGCACGCAGAGCGAAGAAGTAGTACCAGTGGGCGGCGGGCCACGCGTCCTTGCCACCGAGGGCGACCGGAGCGCCGACGGCCTTGAGCTTGCCCACCGCCGTGTTGAGTTCCTCGAGCGTCGTGGGCGGTGCCGCGACACCCGCCTTCTCGAACAGATCTTTGCTGTACCAAAGACCACCGGGAAGAATCGAGACGGGTACGGAGTACGCCTTGCCGTCGACCTGCCCGGTCTTCAGGGCGGCCTCTCCCACCGCCTGCTTGGTCTCGGCGCTGATGTCGCCGGTGATGTCCTTGAGCTGGCCCGCCTCCACCATCGCGGCCATCTTGCCGCCGCCACGCTGGAGGAAGATGTCGGGCGCGGAGCCGGAGTTCAGCGCGGTCTGAAGCTTGCCGTCCATGTCCTCGTTCTGGACCTGCTGAATTTTGATCTTGACGGTCGGGTGTGCGGTCTGGAAGTCGGCGACCGTCTTGTCCCAGAACGCCTTGCCCGGCCCGGTCGTGGCGTTGTGCCAGAACTGCATCGTGACGTTGCCGTCCGAGCCGGAGCCGCCGCCGTCGTCGTCGCTTCCGCAGGCGGCCAGGCCCATGGCGCTCACCACCACCACGGCAGCCACTGCGAGGGTCCTGTTAGGTGACATGAGCCCACCTCTCGGTAGCGAAAGTTTCGGAGTGTTTCCGAAAGATGTCGCCAAAACTAGGGAGAGGCCGACGTCGATGTCAAGATATTCATCGTGATCACAGGTAACACGTGCGTAACGGGTATCGCACCGAGAGTCACAGCTAGCGCGTTTGTGGTCGCATCAGGGTCGGCGAGCACCGGTTGGCATGAAGCGTTTCACCCGTACGTCATCCTGGAATTTTGCAAAAGCTTTCGGAAGTTTCGAGTGAAGGGCAACCGATGACCATCCACGCCGTCATCAACGTGGACCTCGACGGTCCGCGGATCAACCGGCACGTCTACGGGCACTTCGCCGAGCACCTGGGCCGCTGTGTCTACGGCGGGTTCTACGTCGGCGAGGACTCCGGCATCCCCCACCAGGCGGGCATCCGCCTCGACGTCGTCGAAGCGCTGCGCGCGCTGGACATCCCGAACCTGCGCTGGCCCGGCGGCTGCTTCGCCGACGAGTACCACTGGCAGGACGGTGTCGGGCCGAAGGACCAGCGGCCCGTCATGGTCAACACCCACTGGGGCGGGGTCGAGGAGAACAACCACTTCGGCACCCACGAGTTCCTGGCGCTGTGCGAACTCCTCGGCGCCGAGCCGTACATCAGCGGCAACGTCGGCTCCGGCACCGTACGGGAGATGAGCGATTGGGTTGAGTACCTGACCCGCGACGGTGACTCGCCGATGGCCCGGCTGCGCAAGGCGAACGGCCGCGACGAGCCGTGGAAGGTGCGGTTCTGGGGGCTGGGCAACGAGGCGTGGGGCTGCGGCGGCAACATGACCGCCGAGCACTACGCGCAGGAGGCCCGCCGATATGGCACCTACTGCCGTGATTACGGCGACAACAAGCTCTACAAGATCGCCGCGGGGGCCAACGGCACCGATTACGCCTGGACCGAGACCCTGATGAAACAGGTCGGGCACCTCGGCTGCCGGCACGTCAGCAGCACGGCCTACCACGCCCTGTCCGTGCACTACTACACGGTCACCGGATCCACCTGGGAGAACAAGGGCTCAGCAACGGTCTTCGACACCGACGAGTACTACACGACGATGGTGTCCGCGGCCCGCGTCGAGGAACTGCTCGCCGGGCACGCGGCGGTGATGGACTGCTACGACCCGGCGAAGAGCGTCGGCCTGGTCCTGGACGAGTGGGGCACCTGGTTCGACGTGGAGCCGGGCACCAACCCGGGCTTCCTGTACCAGCAGAACACCCTGCGCGACGCGCTGGTGGCGAGCGTGCACTTCGACGTCTTCCACCGGCACGCCGACCGCCTCGTGATGGCCAACATCGCACAGACGGTCAACGTGCTGCAGGCCATGATCCTCACCGATCCGGACTCCGGGGCCCTGGTCCTCACACCCACCTACCACGTGTTCCGGATGAACCGGGGTCACCAGGACGCCACGTCGCTGCGGGTCGACTTCCGCACCGCGCCGCCGGCCCGCCCGGTCGGCGACACGACGCTGACCACCGTCTCGGTCTCGGCCAGCCGCAAGGACGGCCGGCTGCTCGTCTCGCTGTCGAACCTCGACGCCTCTTCGGCCGCCGATGTGGAGATCGACCTGCGCGGGGGCACGGTGAGGGCTGCCGAGGCCCTGATCCTGACGTCGGGTGCGCTCCAGGACCACAACACGCCGCAATCGCCGTCGGTGGTGACACCCCGCCCGTACGACGGCGTGTCGGTTGCCGGCGGCAAGCTCAAGGTCCACCTGCCGCCCCACTCGTTCATCACCGTGAGCGGCGCCCTGTGAACACACCGCGGGTGTCAGTCCGCGCTATAGACGGCTCGGTCGAAGTCGGCGCAGGCCCCGTCGGCGCCCAGATCCTGGACCCACAGCCCGACGAACGCGCCGGTGAAACCCCAGGCCTCGGGCTCTCCGGGTACCAGCGTCACGGCGTACTCGTCGGACAGGGTGGTGGCGTCGAAGGTCCGGCCGAGGTCCCGCCAGACGGGTTCGGCGCCGGGCGTGGTCGTGTAGGCGAAGGTCAGGGCCGGCCCGTCCAGGCGGGCACGCAATCCCACCCGCCGCACGTCACCGAGGGGAACCCGCAGGCCCGGCGCCGCGGTGACCCGCCCGCTGTCGCAGCACAACACGTCGAGCACGGCCGCGCCGTCGTCGTCGGCGGTCACGTGCAGGTAGTACCAGTTGCGGGAGTTGTAGTACGCCGTGATGCCCGCCAGCTGCCTGAAGTCGCGGGGCTCGAACTCACACGTCGCCGTGAACGTGGACCGCGGGGCCGTGACCCGTCGAGCCACCAGGCTCGGCCGGTGCCGTGCCATCGGTGACTGACCGCCCCGGATCCGCAGGTGCGACGGCCGGGCGGACAGATCGATCCAGTCCGGCGTGGCCGGGCGGCGCAGCGTCGACCAGTTGACGCCCAGCACGGGACCGTCGAAGTGGTCGTCCTCGACCTGCTCGGACGACGGCGGCCGGAGCACCGCGGTGGCGCCGGAGGGTGCCGGGACCTGCTCGGCCGGTACGCCGTCGTGGATACGCGGCCACCCGCCGTCCGCCCATTCCACCTTCTGCAAGGCGGTCTCGCGGCCGAGCACGCACCGGCCGGACGGCGCGTACGGCCGGGCGGTCAGGTGCGCCAGGTACCACTCACCGGCCGGGGTCCGCACGAGGCTGCCGTGCCCGGCCTTCTGCAGGGCCAGGTCCGGGCGCCCGGACGAGGTGAGCAGCGGCCCGCCGGGATCCACCTCGTACTCGCCGAGCAGGTGGCGGGACCGGGCCACGGTGACCTGATGCGTCCAGGTCGTGCCGCCCTCAGCGGTGACCAGGTAGTACCAGCCGTCCTTGCGGTAGATGTTGGGCGCCTCGGTGAGGCCGGCCTCGGTGCCTTCGAAGATGATGTGCTCGGGGCCGGTCAGGCGGCGTTCGCACCTGTCGTACTGCTGGAGGGCGATGCCCGCGAAGCGGTTGCGGCCGGGCCGCCAGTCGGCTCGCATCGACAGCATCCAGGTGGTGCCGTCCTCGTCGTGGAACAGCGACGCGTCGAAGCCCCGGCCGTGCAGGACCACGGGGTCCGACCACGGACCGTCGATGCTCGGTGCGGTGATCAGGTAGTTCTGCGGATCCCAGTAGCCGCCCGCGAACGTGGCCACGTCGGTGTACAGCAGGTGGAACTGCCCGTGAGCATGGGTGAGGCTGGGCGCCCAGACCCCGCACGAGTCGGCGGTCCCGGTGAGGTCGAGAAGCCGCCGCTCGGTCAGCACCCCGCCGAGGGGCTGCCAGTCGATCAGATCGGTCGAGTGGTGCACCCGCACACCGGGGTACCACTCGAACGTCGACGTCGCGATGTAGTAGTCGGAGCCGACCCGCAGGATCGACGGATCCGGATGAAAACCCGGGAGCACCGGATTCCGGATCAGGGGGTGGCCCGTCCCGCCATCACCGACGATGGAGGCGGCGGCCTTGGCTATCGTCATGAATTACCTCCGCTGCCGGTGTCGCCCCTCGTGGCGGTACGACGTCCATTGAGGCCCATCACTGCGACGATCGTGGCCTCCGACAGCCGGGTTGTCAACAACTTTCGGAGACTCGACGGAAATACCGAGCTTGATCTTCACGGCGAACGTTCCACTATAATCCCAGGTGAACGCACCTCTATAAACCCGAAGTGCGTCCTTGAGCGAAGAAGATGAAGAGTCCGGGCCGGGGATGCCTTCGGAACTTCCGGAGTCCGCGGCCGGGTCGGAGCCCACCAGGAAGGCCGACAACGACATGACATCGCTGCTGCACGTGGCGACCACGGGATCCGACGACGCCGACGGCTCGGCGCAGCGGCCGTTGCGCACGATCAACCGGGCGGCGGCGCTCGCCCGGCCCGGCGACACCGTGGTCGTGCACGCCGGGGAGTACCGGGAGTGGGTGGCACCACCGCGCGGCGGGCTCAGCGACACCCGCCGGATCACCTACACGGCCGCCGAGGGCGAACACGTGGTGATCAAGGGATCCGAGCGGATCACCGGGTGGACCCGGGAGGACGGGACGGTCTGGCGGGTGGCGGTGCCGAACACGATGTTCGGGGACTTCAACCCGTACGCCGAAGAAGTTTCTGGTGATTGGATCGTTTATCCCGGAAATGCGGCGCACAAGCACCTCGGCGACGTTTATCTCAACGGCCTCAGCTTCTACGAGGTGGCCAGTGCCGCCGAGGTGGCCGGCCCGCAGCTGCGCACCGAGGTGGTCGACAACTGGACCGGCGTCACCGACCGTGTCCGCAACCCGGAGCAGACGCGGCTGGTCTGGTACGCGGAAGTCGGCGACGGCGAGACCACGATCTGGGCGAACTTCCAGGGTGCCGACCCCAACACCGAGCTTGTCGAGATCAACGTACGCCGGTCGGTGTTCTACCCGCTCGTCCCGCACCTGGACTACATCACCGTGCGTGGTTTCGAGCTGGCCCAGGCCGCCTGCCCGTGGACGCCACCCACCGCCGACCAGCCCGGCCTGATCGGCCCCAACTGGGCCAAGGGCTGGATCATCGAGGACAACGTCATCCACGACGCGAAGTGCTCGGCGATCTCGATCGGCAAGGAAGCGTCGACCGGCCACAACTACTCCACGGAGCGCGGCGACAAACCCGGTTACCAATACCAGCTGGAATCGGTTTTCTCGGCGCAGCAGATCGGCTGGGACTCCGAGCACATCGGCTCCCACATCATCCGCCGCAACACCATTTACGACTGCGGCCAGAACGGCATCGTCGGCCACCTCGGGTGCGTCTTCTCGACGATCGAGGACAACCACATCTACAACATCGCGATCAAACGCGAGTTCTACGGGTACGAGATCGGCGGCATCAAGCTGCACGCCGCGATCGACGTGGAGATCCGCCACAACCGCATCCACGACTGTTCGCTGGGCACCTGGCTCGACTGGCAGACCCAGGGCACCCGGGTCTCCCGCAACGTCTTCTACAACAACAGCCGCGACCTGTTCATCGAGGTCAGCCACGGCCCCTACCTGGTGGAGCACAACGTGCTCGGCTCACCGGCGGCCTTCGAGTCGTTCAGCCAGGGCGGCGCGTTCGTCAACAACCTCATCCTCGGCACGATGCGCGTCGAGCCGGTCATGGACCGCGCCACCCCCTACCACCGGCCGCACAGCACGCAGGTCGCCGGCTATGCCGTGATCTTCGGCGCCGACGACCGCTACGTCGGCAACGTCTTCCTCGGCGGTGACCCGGCCGCCGCCTACGCCGAGGAGGCGGAGGGTGTCGCGCCGGCGTTCGCCGGCACGGCCGGCTACAACGGCCACCCGGCGTCGTTCGAGGAGTATCTCGAGCGCATCGCCGCGCAACCGCCCGGCGATCACCAGCGCTTCCTGCATGTCAAACAGCCGGTGTACGCCCGGAGCAACGTCTACGCCGCCGGCGCGAAACCGTTCTCCGGCGAGGACGGCCCCCACACCCTCGACACCGCAACCGCGTCGATCGTCGAGGACGGCGACGAGGTCTACCTGGTGTCCGAGCTGCCCGAAGCGTTCGACCAGGCAAAGCTCGGCGCACTCACCGGCCGCGACCTGCCACGGGTCCGCTTCCCCGACGCCGACTTCGAGGAGCGCGACGGCTCCCCCGCTGTCATCGACGTCGACCTGACCGGCGCCGTCAAGGAGCCCGGCACGACCTATGCCGCTGGCCCGGTGGCCGGCCTCAAGTCAGGCAGCAGCCGCGTACGCATCTGGTGATACTGGTCCGACAGGAGCCGCCCGGGTGAACCTCACCCGGGCGGCTCTCGCGTGCCGGGTCTCCTCTCGTGCCGGTCTCTCGCGTGCCGGTCTCCCGCGTGCCGGGTGATGAGTTGTCGCGGCCGCGGCCGTCATACCTACGACTGGAGACGACGAGGCGGAAGGATGGCGTGATGAGTGTTGATACGCGGCTGGAGGAGCTGGGCGTGAGCGGTCTGGGTGAGGTCGACGAGCCGGCGTTCTCGGGGCTGGCGGAGCGGCACCGGCGGGAGTTGCACGTGCACTGCTACCGGATGCTCGGGTCGTTCGAGGACGCCGAGGACACCGTGCAGGAGACGTTCCTGCGGGCCTGGCGGCGGCGGGAGACCTACGAGGGGCGGTCGACGTTCCGGGCCTGGCTGTACCGGATCGCCACCAACGCCTGCCTGGACCTGCTCGCCAAGTGCCGCCCGGAGCCGGCGACCGGTGGTGAGGTGCTGTGGTTGCAGCCCTACCCGGACCGGCTGCTCGACGAGTTGCCCGCGGCCGGCGCTGACGACCCGGAGACCGTTGCCGTCGCGCGGGAGACGATCGAGCTGGCGTATCTGGTCGCGGTTCAGCACCTCGCGCCGCGCCCGCGGGCCGTGCTGATCCTGCGCGACGTGCTCGGCTGGCCGGCGAAGGACGTGGCGGAGCTTCTCGGTGACTCGGTCAACTCCGTGAACAGCGCGCTCCAGCGGGCCCGCGCCGGGATGCGCGAGCACCTGCCCGCCGAACGGCAGGACTGGACCGGCGGCGCGGAGGACGCCGGGACGCGCGAGCTGGTGCGCCGCTTCACCGCGGCCAGCGTGGCCACCGACATCGACGCGCTCACCACGCTGCTGCGCGACGACGTCCGCTCGTCGATGCCGCCCACGCCGGGCCGGTACGTCGGCCGCGACGCGGTCGTCGGCGACTGGGCCGACGGCGGCTTCGCGGACATGACGGGCCTGCGTGGCGTCCTCACCAGCGTGAACCGGCAGCCCGCCGTCGCCTTCTACCACTGGCGCGAGCAGGAGGGCGCCTACCTGCCGCTGACGGTCGACGTCCTGCGCGTCACCGGCGGGGCGATCACCGAGATCGTCACGTTCCCCCTCGACCGGTTCTCGTGGCTCGGACTGCCGGAGCGCCTGCCGGCGGACGGCACGGAGTAGTACACCCCCCGCACGCCGATACCGAGTGAGCCTTTTTCAACGTGGCGAGGGCCTCGGCTGCCGGCGCCGGACAACGGCCCGGCGGCTTCGGGCCCGATGTCAGGTTGAAAATTGCTCAGTGATGGAGGAACGACATGAGCAGCACCATTGACAACGGAGTCGTCACGGCATCGGGCCGTTTTCGCGGGCTCGCCGGCGCCGGCCTGATCGCCACGCTGACGGCGATGGTGGCCACCACCCTCGCCGCCGCACTTGCCGTGGCCGCCGGCGTCGACTTCGAGATCCCCGAGGGTGGCGAGACGATCCCGCTGCCCGGGTTCGCCGTGGTGACCGGCTTCTTCTCGGTCGTGGGCGTCGTCATCGCCCTCGCGCTGCTGCGATGGAGCGCCCGCCCCGCCCACCGATTCGTGTGGACGACGGTGTCGCTGACCGCGATCTCGCTGATCCCGCCCCTGCTCTCCGGCGCGACCACCGCCACCACCGCCGCCCTGATCGGGCTGCACCTCATCCCCGCGGCGGTGATGATCCCCGCCCTGGCACGGAGCCTGCGCGCCCGCACCGATCAAGACCGGCCCGGCGTCAGGCCGGCACGGTGACGACCTTGATGCCCTTGTCGCGGAACGGGCCGACCTGCGTGTCGGTGCCGGTGGTGACCAGGGTCCACCCGGGCGCCAGGCGGGTCCATGCGTGGAACGGCCGGCGCCCCAGCTTGGCGGCGTGCGCCAGCACGTAGACCCGCGTGGAGCGCTGCGCCATGAGCTCCTTGAGCCGCGTCTGCGCCAGGTCGGCCTCGCAGATCCCCCGCTCGGCGTCGACGCTGTCGGCGGCCAGGAACGCCCGGTCGAAGCTCATGCGCTCCAGCGCGTTCTCGGCGATCGGGCCGACGAGCGCCTGACTGACCGTTCGCATGGTTCCACCGAGGCAGTGCACCGTCAGCCCCTCCGCGCCGGCGAGCTCGCTGAGCACCGTCAGGCTCGGGGTGGCGACGGTCAGATCGGTGTGGTCGCGCAGCTGATGGGCCAGGGCCGCCACCGTCGAGCCGGCGTCCAGCGCCAGCGAGTCGCCGGGTTCGATCTGCGACGCGGCCCAGCGGGCGATGGCGACCTTCTCGGTGAACGCCTCGCCGATGCGCTGCCGCAGGGGCGACTCGGCCCGGTGCGGCACGGCCACCGCGCCGCCGTACGTCCGGGTCAGCCGGCCGGTCGCCTCCAGCCGGGCCAGGTCGCGGCGGATCGTCGAGGCCGACACCCGGAAACGCTCGGCCAGGTCGGTGACGCTGGCCAGTCCCGTCGTCTCGGCGAGCCGGACGATCTCTTCCCGGCGGCGGCGCGAGCCCAGTACCGGCGGCATGGCCTCAGGATGCGGGTCCTGCGCGGTCCGCGCAAGTGATGGCGATGAATTGCTCTGCCGGTCACGCAGGTCACTCATTTCCCGCGCATTTCGCGCCGGAAACTTGCTCGTAATGCGCACGGAATGCCATCGTCATTCGTAATTGGCCGGCTGGTGAAGCCGCTGATCCCCTTCTCCATCGTGACTGATCCCATTTAGGAGCGGATCAACGATGACCAATGCATTCTCGCTTCCGCAGCCCGGCGGTCACAGCCGCCGGGGCATCCTCAGAATGGCGCTCGCCCTCGGCACCGGCGGCACCCTCGGCGGCCTGACCACGGCCTGTGCGACACCGACCGGCCTGCCCGGCGCCGGCACGCTCAACATCGCCCTGAACCGCTCGCTGGTCAGCCTGGACAACAAGCTGAACCAGTTCGACGCAGCCGTCACCGTGCAGCGGGCGGTCCGCCAGGCACTGACCCGGCTCACCCCCGACCTCGAGATCCAGCCGGTGCTGGCCGAGAGTTTCCGGCTCACCGCGCCGAACGAGTGGACAGTGCGTTTCCGGCCCGGAATCCGCTATTCCGACAACACGCCGGTGCGGGTCGAGGACGTCGCCAAGGCCCTGGAGTCCTACCGCGACACCAAGGGCGGGTTCCTGGCCACCTTCTTCCCGGAGTGGCCGCGCGTGGTCACGGTCGACGACCGCACCTTCAAGCTCCGGACCGACGCGCCGCTGCCGATCCTCGACTACCTGATGGCGAACATCCTCATCACCCCGGCGGCGGCCAACAAGGCCGAGGAACTGCAGACGGGCGCCGGGACCGGACCCTATGTGGTGACCACCGCCGACCGCGGCGCGGGCAACTACCAACTTGCGGTCAACCCCAACTACTGGGGTACGCGCCCGACCGTCGAACAGGTGCAGGTGCGCTTCCTGCCCTCCGAGACCAGCCGGGTCGTGTCACTGCGCAGCGGCGAGGTCGACGTCATCGACTCGATCACCCCGGACTCGGTCGAGCAGTTGCGCGGCCTTCCCGGCGTACAGATCGAGAACCGGCCCGGCACCCGGATCACCCACCTGTTCTACAACTTCCGCAAGCGCGCCGGGCACCCGCTGGCCGACGTCCGGGTTCGGGAGGCACTCAGCTATGCGATCAACGGCGACGCGCTGATCAACGACGTCCTGCAACAGGCCGTCATCCCCGTGCCCGGGGTGGTCCCGCCCGGCCTGAGCGGTGCCGCGGCGGTCGGCGAGTTCCGCTACGACCCCGCCAGGGCGCGGCAGATGCTCACCGGTCTCGGCGTACGCGACCTGCCGATGAAGATCATCTGGGAGTCCGGCGAGTTCGCCGGCGACACCCAGGTGATGGAGGCCGTCTACGAGATGCTGCGCGCGGTCGGCGTACGCGCCACGCTCCAGCAGTTCGAGCCCGGCGGCGACATCTCCACCTGGCGGCAGGGCCGGGCCGGCGACTGGGACCTGCTGGCCAACGGCTACGCCAGCCCGACCGGCCTGGCGGTCACGATGATGCAGGGCATGTACGCGGGGACCGCCGCCAAGGAGGAGACCCGCGACACCTACCACGGCTACATCGTCCCGCAGGCGACCACGCTGATCGCCCGTGCCTCGGCCGAGATCGACCCGGCCCGGCGCACCCGGTTGCTCACCGAGGCCCAGCAGACGGTGTGGAAGACCTGGCCGGCCATGTGGGCGTTCGCGCCCAAGGCCGTCGTCGCCCGCCGCGAACGGGTCACCGGCATGGCGATGGGCGCCAACAACTCCTACGACCTCACCCAGATCCGATTGGCGCAACGCGCATGATCCGTTACCTGGCCAAACGCCTGGCCCAGAGCCTGCTGACCATCCTGCTCACGGTCTCCACCGTCTTCGTGCTGATCCGGCTGGCACCCGGTGACCCGGCCCGCGCCTACGCCGGCCCGTTCTCCACCAACGAGCAGGTCGAGGAGGTACGCCGGCAGTTCGGCCTCGACCAGCCGATGATCGCGCAGTACTGGACCTTCCTGAAGGGGCTGTTCCGCGGCGATCTGGGCACGTCGTTCAGCTATCAGGCGCCCGCCCTGGACGTGGTCATGGACCGGCTCCCCTACACGCTCACGCTCGCCCTCGCGGCCATCGTGCTGACCACCGTCGTCTCCGTGCCGCTGGGCATGTGGATGGCCCGGCACGCCGACAGCCGCCGCGAGTTCACCGTCAACGTGGCGACCGTCGCCGGGCAGTCGATGCCCGAGTTCTGGACCGGCGTGATGCTGCTGACCGTGTTCGCCGTGCTGGTGCCGGTGCTGCCCGCCTCGGGCTTCACCACCTGGGGCGGCCTGGTGCTGCCGACGGTGACGATCGCGGTGCTGCAGATCGCGCTGATCTCGCGCATGGTGCGCCGCGAGATGATCGCCAACTTCGGCGCACCGTACCTGACCGTGGCGCGCTCGCGCGGTGTCAGCGAACGGCTGCTGACGTGGCGCTACGCCATGGGCAACGCGTCGGTTCCGGTCGTCACCGCGCTGGGCACCCGCTTCGCGGCCATGCTCAACGGCGTCGTCGTGGTCGAGGTGGTCTTCGCCTGGCCCGGTGTCGGCTCGCTCGTCGTACGCGCCCTGGAGACCAGGGACTACCCGCTGATCGTGACCACCGTGCTGGTCACCTCCGTGCTCGCGGTGCTGGTCCAGCTGCTGGTCGACCTCTGCTACCCGCTCCTGGACCCGCGGGTCCGCCTTGGAAAGGCCGCCGCATGAACGAGCTTGCGAGTGAATCATTCGGCTCAGTTGCCGGCTCAGGGCGACGCCGGAGCGCAGCGGAGGTGGCGGCATGAGCATCGCCGCACCCGAGCGGCCCAGCGCCGTCACCGCCCGGGACCTGTCCCGCTCCGCCGTCACCCGGCGCCACCGCGGCGTACGGCTCAAGCTGATCGCCGGCACCGTGTGCACCCTGCTCATCCTCGTACCCGTCGCCCTGGCCCAGGTCCTGCCGCTGCCCGACCCGGGTGCTCAGGACCTGAGCCGGCGCCGGCTGCCGCCGCTCAGCGAGGGCCACCTCTTCGGCACCGACGCGCTCGGGCGCGACCTGTTGTCGCTGGTGCTGCACGGCGCCCAGGTCTCGATCGCCATCGGCGTCATCGCTGTCACCGTCTCCGGCCTGATCGGCATCGTGCTCGGCTCGGCGGCCGGTTTCCTCGGCGGCTGGGTGGACACCGTGGTGTCCCGGCTGCTCGAGGCGCAGATGTCGCTGCCACTGCTGATGATGCTGCTGCTGGTTGTCGCCCTGTTCGGCCCGTCGATGCCGGTCATCACCCTGGTCATCGCGTTCGCGCTGTGGCCGGAGGTGGCCAGGCTGACCCGCAGCCTGGTGCTGGTGGAACGGGAGAAACCCTATGTGGCCGCGGCCCGGGTGCTCGGCCTGCACCGGTTCCAGACGCTCGCCCAGCACATCATCCCCAACATCATCCGGCAGGCCTCGCTCGTCGTGCTGCTGCTGCTCGCGCAGGCGGTGCTGCTGGAGAGCGCGCTGAGCTATCTGGGTGCCGGGCCCCAGCGCCCGTTCGCCACTCTCGGCCGGATCATCTCCGACGGCCAGAACTACATCACCACCTCGTGGTGGCTGGTCACCCTGCCCGGCCTGGTCATCGTGCTGCTGGTGGTCGGGGTCAACCTGCTCGGCGACGGCCTGCGCGACCGCTCCCGGCGCCGCAAGGGAGGACAATCATGAGCACGCCGCTGCTGGACGTCCGCGACCTGCAGATCGAGCTGATGACCGACGCCGGTGTGATCCGCGCGGTCGACGGGATCAGCTTCCACGTCGACGAGGGTGAGACCGTCACCATCATCGGCGAGTCCGGGTGTGGCAAGTCGACCACCGCCATGGGCATCCTGCGGCTGCTGCCGCCGGGCCTGGCCGTGCTGTCGGGCCACGCGAGCTTCGCCGGCAAGGACGTGATCACCGACCCGGCCTCGATCGCCGCGGTCCGCGGACGATCGGTGTCGCTGATCCCGCAGGACCCGATGACCGCGCTGAGCCCGGTGCTGACCATCGGCAGCCAGCTGGTCGAGGCGGTGCGCACCCGCAGCCGCGAGCTCGGCCGGGCACCGGCCCGGCGGCGGGCGGTCGAGCTGCTCGACCAGGTGCACATCCGCACGCCCGAGGAGCAGCTCGGCAAATACCCGCATCAGCTGTCCGGCGGGATGCTGCAACGGGTGCTGATCGCGATCGCGCTGGCCGGGCAACCGCGCCTGCTCGTCGCCGACGAACCGACCAGCGCCCTGGACGTCACGGTTCAGGCGGGTGTGCTCGACCTGATCCTCGAGCTCCAGGACCGTACCGGAATCGCGGTTTTGATGATCACCCACGACCTCGGCGTGGCCCGCGTGGTCTCCGACCGGATCCATGTCATGCGGGCCGGGCGGTTCGCCGAGAGCGGAGACGTCGAAGACGTCGTCGACCGCCCGAAGACCGATTACACCAAGGCGCTGCTCGCGGCGATACCCCAGCTCGGCGGCTGGGACGGCGAGACCGCGCCACCCAACCGCAGGGAGGCGGTGTCGTGAGCGACGTGCTGAGCGTCGAGAACCTGGTCGTCGAGTACCCCACCGCCTCCGGCGTGCACCGGGCCGTCGACGACGTCAGCTTCACCATCGAACGTGGCAGCACCCTCGCGGTGGTCGGCGAATCGGGCTGCGGGAAGTCGACGATCGCCCGCTCACTGGTCCGGCTGATCCGGCCCACCTCCGGCTCGATCACGCTCGACGGCGTCGACATCTCGGCCATGCCGGAGAAGACGCTGCGGCCGCTGCGCTCCAAGATCCAGATGGTCTTCCAGGACCCGTACGGTTCCCTGGATCCGCACATGACCGCCCAGCGCATCGTCGCCGAGCCGCTGAAGATCCGCGGGATGCGCCCGGCCGAGCGCAACGCCGAGGCCGCCCGGCTGCTCGACCTGGTCGGCCTGCCCGGCACCGCTCTGGAACGCCGGCCGGCCGAGTTCTCCGGCGGCCAGCGGCAGCGCATCGGCATCGCCCGCGCCCTGGCCAGCCGGCCGGACGTGCTGGTCTGCGACGAGGCCACCAGCGCGCTCGACGTCTCGGTGCAGGCACAGGTGCTCACGCTGCTCGCCGAGTTACAGCAGGCCACCGGAGTGACGTACCTGTTCATCTCGCACAACCTCGGCGTGGTCCGCGAGATCAGCAGCAACGTGCTGGTCATGCGCCACGGCCGGGTCGTCGAGTACGGGCCCACCGGCACCGTGCTGGCCCGGCCCGCCCAGCCCTACACCCGCGCCCTGCGCGCCGCGGCCCTCGACCCCTCGACCATCTCCGGCCGCAAACCGCGCAGCGCGCTCGCGGTCCCGGTCACCGAAACGGAGGCACTATGAACGCCGCAGCATTCGCCGGTAAGGTCCGGGCCCGCGAGACCGTCATCGGTTACTGGGTCACCCTCGACGCGCCGCCGGCCACCGAGCGGATCGCCCGGCTCGGCTACGACTACGTGGCGCTCGACGCCCAGCACGGCTTGTTCGGCTACTCCGGCATGCTGGCCGGGCTGACCGCCATCGACGCGGCCGCGCGAGCGGCCGGGCTGGTACGGGTCGCGGCCAACGACGCCACCCCGATCGGGCAGGCCCTCGACGCCGGGGCCGCCGGTGTCATCGTGCCGCTGGTCAGCACCGCGGCCGACGCCGCGCGCGCCGTCGCCGCCACCCGCTATCCCCCGATCGGCATCCGCTCGTACGGCCCGATGCGCTCCATGCTGCGGATCGGCCCGGCACCGGCCGAGGCCAACCAGGCGATCACCCTGCTCGCCATGATCGAGACCCCGGAGGGGCTGGCCAACGTCGAGGAGATCGCCGCCACCCCGGGTATCGACGGCCTCTACATCGGGCCCTCGGACCTGACCATCGCCGTCGGCGGCGCCGGACCGGCCGATCCCGCCGTGGCCGACGCGTTCGAGGCCGCGCTGGTGCGCATCCGCCACGCCTGCGAGGCCAGTGGGATCGCCGCCGGCCTGCACACCCGCTCCGGCGAGGAGGCCGCCAAACGCCTGTCCGAGGGGTTCACCCTGGTCACCGTGGCCGGCGACCTCAACCACCTGGAACTCGCCGCGCGCACCCACCTCACCGTGGCCAGGGGCGAGCGATGACCGCGTCGCTGGACCGCTCGCTGTTCGACGGTGTGCTGCGTACCGACCCCGGCGACCCGCGCCGCACCGACGCCTACCTGGCGGCGCCCACGGTGCAGAGCCACGCCTCGTTCCTGGCCACGCTGCCCGACGGCGACCTCGGCCTGATCTGGTTCGGCGGAACCCAGGAGGGTGTCGGCGACATCAGCATCTGGTTCGCCCGCCTCGCCCCCGATGCCGGGCAATGGTCCGCACCGGTGCGGCTCAGCGACGACCCGCACCGGTCCGAGCAGAACCCGGTGCTGTTCCCCACCCCGTCCGGGGAGCTGTGGCTGCTCTACACCGCGCAGCGGGCGGGCAACCAGGACACCGCGGAGGTACGCCGGCGCGTGTCGCCCGACTCCGGCCGCACCTGGGGACCGGCCGAGACGCTGTTCCCGGCCGACGAGCGCAGCGGGATCTTCGTACGCCAGCCGGTCGTGGTGACCGACTCGGGACGGTGGCTGCTGGGCATCTTCCGCTGCGTGACCGTTCCCGGCGAGCGCTGGGCCGGCGACGCCGACACCAGCTCGGTGCTCGTCTCCGACGACCAGGGCGCGACCTGGCGGGAGGTGGCGGTGCCGGACAGCGTCGGGTGCGTGCACATGAACATCGTCGACGCCGGTGACGGGAGGCTGTTCGCGCTGTACCGCAGCCGGTGGGCCGACCACATCTACACGTCCCGGTCGGGTGACGGTGGCGAGAGCTGGTCGGCGCCGCAGCCGAGTGACCTGCCGAACAACAACTCGTCGATCCAGCAGTGCGCGCTCGAGGACGGGCGGCTCGCGCTCGTCTACAACCACTCCAGCCGGCTGGACGCCACCGAGCGGCGGGTGTCGCTCTACGACGAGATCGACGACGACGGGCTGGTCTCCTCCGGCTCGTCCGCTGATTCCTCCGCCGAGGGCCTGGCCTTCTGGGGTGCTCCGCGCGCGCCGATGACGCTGGCCTTCTCCAGCGACCAGGGAGCCAGCTGGCAGCGTGCCGGCAACCTCGACGAGGGCGACGGGTACTGCCTGACCAACAACTCCCGCGACGGGCTCAACCGCGAGCTGTCCTACCCGGCCGTGCACCAGGGCGCCGACGGCACGCTGCACATCAGCTACACCTATCACCGGCGGACCATCAAGTACGTGCGCCTGCCGGCGGACTGGACGCGAGCCTGACATGGCGGGCTCCGTGCTGGTCACCGGCGTGAGTTCAGGCATCGGGTACGCGATCGCCGACCGGATGCTCGCTTCCGGATGGCAGGTGATCGGCGTCAGCCGGCGCAGGCCCGGCCTCCCCGAACCGGGCTGCCGCTGGATCGAGGCGGACCTGGCCGAGCCGGGCGCACCCGAGCACGTCGCCGCGCGCGCCGGCCACCTGGACGCCGTCGTGCACGCGGCGGGAGTGCAGTACAGCGCCCGGCTCGGGGAGCTCGGCCACGACCACGGCGCGCTGATGTGGCGCCTGCACGTCGACGTTCCGGCCCGCCTGGTCGACGCCCTCGCCGCTACGCTGCCCGACCGGGCCCGGATCGTGCTGATCGGCAGCCGCACCGCCGCCGGGGTGGCCGGCAAGAGCCAGTACGCCGCCACCAAGTCGGCGCTGACCGGGCTGGCCCGCTCGTGGGCGATCGAACTGGCACCGCGCGGCATCACCGTCAACGTGGTGGCCCCCGGCCCGACCGAGACCGCGATGCTCAGCGACCCCAACCGGGCCGCGACGCCGCCCCGGGTCCCGGCGCTCGGCCGGTTCGTGCAACCCGCTGAGGTGGCCGGGCTGACCGCCTTCCTGCTCGGCGCCGACGGCGGCTCGATCACCGGGCAGCAGCTCGTGATCTGCGGCGGGGCGTCGCTGTGAGGCCACGCATGCTGGGCCTGGTCGCCGACGACCTCACCGGCGCCACCGATGCGGCAGTGCCGTTCGCCGCCGCCGGTTGGTCGGCACACCTGCTGCGCGGCACCGCCGCGATCGAACCCGGCGGCGACCGGCCGTGCCTGCTCGCGGTGGCGACCGGGGTGCGGGCGGCCGGTGACGACGAGGCGGCGGCCGTCACCGCGGCGGCAGTGCGCGACCTGCTGGCGCGTGGCTGTGACCGGCTCTATCTCAAGGTCGACTCCACGATGCGCGGCTCGGTGGCCGCCCAGCTGCGCGGGGCGCTCGCCGGGTGGTCGCAGGCACATCCCGGCGCGGTTGTCGTGCTCTGCCCGGCGTTTCCGGAGCAGGGCCGCACCGTCACCGGCGGCCGGGTGCTGGTGGGCGGGGTGCCGCTGGCGCGCACGGCCGCCGCCCGGGATCCGGTCACGCCGGTCACCAGCAGCCTGCTCAGCGACCTGCTCTCCGGCACCGCCGGCCTGACCACCACCGATGCCGGCACCGACGCCGACCTCGACGCCATCGCTGCCGACCTGGACCGGAGCGGTTCCCGCCGCGTGGCGGCGGGCTCCGCCGGGCTGGCGAGCGCCCTGGCCCGGCGGTGGCCGGTCGCGGGATTCACACCGGACCCGCTCCGGCCGAGCCGGCGGATCCTGGTCGCGGTCAGCTCCCTGCATCCGGTCGCCCTGAGCGCTGTCGAACGGTTGCGCGCCGCACGGCCGGCCGTCGACGTGATCACCACACCCACCTCCCGCGCCACCGCGGTCGCCACCGCTGCGAGTTTCGGCAAGCGGGTGGCACATCAACTGACACAGATTCCGTACGACGCCGTGGTGCTCGTCGGCGGCGACGGCGCCGCCGCGGTCCTCGACCACGTCCGCGCCGATGCCGTCACCGTGCACTCGGCGCTGGCCCCGGGCGTCCCGATCGGGACGATCCGCGGCGGCCCGGCCCACGGCGTACACCTCGTCACCAGATCCGGCGGCTTCGGCAGCGCCGGCTCCCTGGTCGACATCGTCGACCAGCTCGGTACCACCGGAAAGGAACACCCATGACCTCGTCCACCACACCCCGCCCGGTGCTGGCCATCACCCTCGGTGACGTCGCGGGCATCGGCCCGGAGATCACCGCCAAGACCCTGCTGCAGCATCCGGACCTGCGCGAACGCCTGGTCCCGGTGGTGATCGGCGATGCCGATGCGATGCGCGCAGGAGCCGTCCGCGCCGGGCTGGACCCCGACGCCGTCCGCGTGATCACCGACCCGCGGGCGGCGACCAACGACCCGGGCACCATCGAGCTGATCCAGACCGGCGACTCGCTCGCATCGGTACCGCTCGGCGAGCTCAGCGCCGCCGCCGGCGACGGCGCCTACCGCTTCGTCGTCGAGGCCTGCCGGCTCGCCCGTGCGGGCCTGGTGGACGGCATCGTCACCGCACCGCTGAACAAGGCCGCCATGCACGCCGGCGGGCACACCTGGCCCGGCCACACCGAACTGCTCGCCCACGAGTTCGGGGTCCGCAACTTCAGCCTGGTGCTGTCCGCCGGTGACCTGTACTTCTTCCACCTCACCGCGCACATGTCGCTGCAGCAGGCGGTGGAGAACTGCACCCCGGAACGCTCCGACGACGTGTTCAACCTCGCCGGCGCGTTCGTCCGCGCCCTCGGCAAGCCGGACGAGGCGATCGCGGTGGCCGGGCTGAACCCGCACGCCGGCGAGAACGGCATCTTCGGCCACCAGGACGCCGAGGTGCTCGCCCCGGCCGTGGCCCGCGCCCGCGAGCGCGGCATCAACGCGCACGGCCCTCTCCCCGCCGACGCGCTCATCCCGGCCGCCGTGCGTGGCAAGTGGAACATCGTCATCGCCTGCTACCACGACCAGGGGCACGCGCCGTTCAAGGCGGTCTACGGCGACGACGGCGTCAACATCACCATCGGGCTTCCGGTGGTGCGGGTGTCGGTCGACCACGGCACCGCCTTCGACATCGCCGGCAAGGGCATCGCCCGTGAGGCCAGCCTGGTGCTCGCCTGCGAACGCGCGGCCCGGCTGGCACCCGGCTGGGACGACGTCTGGCAGGCCGCCTCCCGCAGTGTCACCTCCACCGTCTGACTCTCCCGGCCCTTCCTGACTCTCCCGCGCTTTCCCCGAGAGGACTTCGCATGATCACCACCGCACTGGGCGTTCTGCGCCTGCCGCGCACCGTGCTGTTCGGACCGGGACAGCGGCACGCCATCGCCGACGCGGTGGCGGGCCTCGGCCGTACGGCCCTGATCTGCACCGACGCCCGCCTGGCCGCCGACCCCGAGCTCGCCACCATCCGCAAGGAGATCGAGGCGGCCGGCGTACGGGTCGAGGTGTTCGGCGACACCCAGCCGGAACTGCCGGTCGACGGCGTCCTCGACTGCGTCCGCGGGCTCGCCGGGCACGGCGTGGACGTCGTCGTCGGCATCGGCGGCGGCAGCTGCCTCGACATGGCCAAAGCGGTGGCGCTGCTGCTCAGCCACGGCGGGAAGCCGCAGGACTACTACGGCGAGAACGCCGTACCCGGGCCCATCCTGCCGGTGGTCGCGGTGCCGACCACCGCGGGAACCGGATCGGAGGCGACGCCGGTGGCCGTCTTCGCCGACCCGGACCGGGAGATGAAGGTGGGAATCTCCAGTCCCCACCTGATTCCCCACACCGCCGTGTGCGACCCGGAGCTGACCCACTCCTGCCCGCCCGGCCTCACCGCACACTCCGGAGCCGACGCGCTGACCCACCTGGTCGAATCGTTCACGGCGGTCACCCGTACCCCCGACCCTCGCCTGGCATTTGAACGGGTGTTCATCGGCAAGTCGGCGCTGACCGATCACGTCGCCCTCAACGGCCTCGAACTGATCGGCCGGAGCCTGCTCAAGGCTTACCGCGACCCGGCCGACGCGGGCGCCCGGCACGACGTCATGCTCGCCGCCTTCGCCGGCGGTGTCGCGCTCGGCACGGCCGGGACCGCCGCCGCACACGCCCTGCAATATCCGCTCGGCGCGGCGACCCACACACCGCACGGCCTCGGCGTCGGCGTCCTGCTGCCGTACGTGATGCGGTTCAACCTGCCCGTGCGGGTGCGCGAGTTCGCCCAGATCGCCCGCGCTCTCGGCGTCGGCGACACCAGCCTCGACGACACCGCCCTGGCCCGCGCCGCGATCGAGGCGGTCGACGCGCTCATCGACGGGCTCGGCCTGCCCCGCACGATCGCCGAACTGGGCCTGCCGGAGTCCCGCCTGGGATGGCTCGCCGAGCAGGGCATGGGCGCCGCCCGGCTGGTGCAGAACAACCCCCGGCCGCTGGACCTGCCGGCGATGAACACCATCGCCCGCGCCGCCTTCACCGGCGACCGCGGTCTACCGGCGTGACCACGAAGGTCCGCATACAGTACGCGGATGGCGAACCTCCGTGATCAGATCATCGCCGAGCTCGGCGCCAAGGCCTCGATCAGCCCCGCGGACGAGATCCGGCGAAGGGTCGGCTTCCTCACGGCCTATCTGCGGTCGACACCCGCCACCGGGTACGTCCTGGGAGTCAGCGGCGGTCAGGACAGCACCCTGACCGGCCGGTTGTGCCAGCTGGCCTGCGCCGAACTGCGGGCCGGCGGGGTGGACGCCACGTTCGTCGCGGTGCGGCTGCCGTACGGCGTGCAGGCCGACGAGATCGACGCACAGGTGGCGCTCGCCTTCATCCAGCCCGACCGGTCCATCACGGTGGACGTGAAACCGAGCTCGGACGCGGTCGCCGCGCAGACCGCGGCCGGCCTGGACGAGGCGGCACTGCGGGACTTCGTCCGGGGCAACATCAAGGCCCGGGAGCGGATGGTGGCCCAGTACGCCGTCGCCGGCCAGCTGAACATGCTCGTCGCCGGCACCGACCACGCCGCCGAGGCGGTGACCGGCTTCTTCACCAAGTACGGCGACGGCGGGGTCGACGTGACACCGCTGACCGGGCTGACGAAACGGCAGGGTGCCGCGCTGCTGCGCGAACTGGGCGCGCCGCGGAGCACCTGGGAGAAGGTGCCGACCGCGGACCTGGAGGACGACCGGCCCGCCCTGCCGGACGAGGTGGCGCTGGGACTGACGTACGCCGAGATCGACGACTACCTCGAGGGCGCGGAGGTGACCCCGGAGGTGGCGGCGAAGATCGAGCGGACGTTCCTGGCCACCCGCCACAAGCGGTCCGTCCCGGTCACACCCCTCGACGACTGGTGGCGGTGAAGTAGGTTGCCCGATCATGATCACCACGCGCCTCGACCTGGGCCGGATCCGTGCGGCCCGCCGAACCATCGACCCGGGCTTTCTCGACACTCCGCTCTATGAGTGCGACGCGCTGGGACGCGAGCTCGGCTGCACGGTGAGCATCAAGCTGGAGACGGCGAACCCGGTGCGCAGCTTCAAGGGCCGCGGCACCGAGCTGGTCGCCGGCCTGCTGACCGAGCAGAGCCGTACGGCCGCGGTGTGCGCCAGCGCCGGCAACCTCGGCCAGGCCCTCGCCTGGTCCGGCCGCCGCCACGGCGTCGACGTGACGGTCGTGGCGTCGCGGCGGGCCCCCGCTGTCAAGCTCGAGCGGATCCGCGCGCTGGGCGCGGAGCTGGAGCTGGTCGACGGCGACATCGAGGTGGCCCGCGAACGAGCCCGCGGCATCGCGCACCAGCGCGGCATCCGGCTCGTCGAGGACAGCCTCGACATCGAGACCTGCGAGGGCGCGGCGACCATCGGCCTGGAACTGGCGAGCGGGCCGCCCTTCGACGCCGTCCTGGTCGCCCTGGGCGGCGGCGCCATGGCTACCGGCGTCGGCTACGCCCTGAAAAGCCTCTCGCCGGGTACCGAGGTGATCTGCGTGCAGCCCGCCGGCGCGCCCGCCATGACCCGCTCCTGGCACCAGCGGCGGGTCGTCACCACCGAGTCGGCGGACACCATCGCCGACGGCGTCGCGGGCCGGTATCCCATCGCGGAGGTCCTGGACGACCTCCTCGCGGTGGCCGACGATGCCGTCCTGGTCAGCGAGGCGTCCATCGTCAGGGGCATGCGGATGCTGCTGGAGCACGCGGGGCTGATCGTCGAACCGTCGGCGGCCCTCGGCGTCGCGGCAGTCCTGGAGGACCGTGAGCGTTTCGCCGGCCGCCGGGTGGCCACCATCATCTGCGGCAGCAACGTCGACCTGGACGCCTACGACCGGTGGGTCCGCACCTGAGCCGCCGCGCCGCACCGCTTTACCTGCGGGCCGGTCCCGTGGAGAATCGGTTCCCGCCGATCACGCCGACCGCGGGGACAGCCATGTCATTCGATGGGTTCGCTCCCCGAGCCCCCGCACCAACCGGCCCGCTGACGAGATTCGGGATCACCGGTCACCGGGTGCTTCCGCCCGGCATCGCCGACCACGCGGTGGACCACTGGCGCCGGGTGCTGCCCACCGGCACCGGCCTGCTCGGGGTGTCGAGCCTCGCCGACGGCGCCGACCAGCTGTTCGCCGCCCATGTGCTGGCCGCCGGCGGCACCCTGGAAGCGGTCCTGCCCTGCGCGGACTACGCCGGCTCGCTGACCGCGGACGGCAGCCGGGCCCGGTTCGAGGGCCTGCTGCACGCGGCGGCATCGGTGCTCACGATGCCCTACCCGGAACCGTCCGACCGGGGCTTCCTCGCCGCCGGCCAGGCCATGGTGGACCGCTGCGATCATCTGTTCGCCGTGTGGGACGGCCAGCCCGCACGAGGGCTGGGCGGCACCGCGGACGTGGTCGCCTACGCCCGGGCCCGCGGGTGCCCGGTCACCGTGCTGTGGATCGACGGCGTACGCCGGCCCTGATCCTCCGCCGGGACACCGACGACCGGGGCACCGACGACCGGGGCGGCGGGCACCTCCAGGCCGGCGAAAATGGTCCGGGCCCGCTCCAGGTGCGCCTGGGCAGGGCCGGCAGCGCCGGTGTCGGGCAACGCCGCGGCGATCCCGTCGTGGGCGCGCGCCTGCTCGTACCGGTCACCGATCTCCTCGGCCAGGGCCAGCGCCTGGTCGTGCTGGATCCGGGCCTCGGCCGCGTCCCCCGCCGCCCGCAGCACCTGGCCGAGGTCGTTGAGCGCCTCCGCCTCGCTGGCGCGGTCCCCGATCCGCCGGTGCAGCACGAGCGCGCGGCGCAGGTGACCGGCCGCATCGGTGAGGCGGCCCTGGCGGGCGTGGATCGCGGCCAGATCGGTCAGGACGTACGCCTCGGCGGTCCGGTCCCCGGTGCGCCGGACAGCGTCGAGGCTCTGTTCGAGGTGGCCGGCGGCCCGGTCGAGCGGGGCCGGACGGTGCGGGAGCCGGGCGAGCAACGACAGCACGTAGGCCTCGCTGAACCGGTCACCGAGCGTGGCGTACAGCTCCAGGGCCGACCCGAACCGCTGTGCCGCCTGGTTCTCGTCGCCCAGCCGCGCGTCGACGAGCCCGAGGCTGACCTGCGCGTCGGCCTGTCCGGCGTCGTCACCCAGATGGCCGTACAGCGTCAACGCCCGCCGATAGTGGTCCGCGGCCCGGCGGTAGTCGCCCAGTCGCCAGTCGACGCTGCCCAGGTTGCGCAGCACCACGGCCTCGGCCGCGGGCTCGCCCAGCTGCCCGTAAAGGGTCAGCGCCTGCCGGTAGGTCGCCGCGGCCTCGTGCAGCCGGCCCTGCCGCCGGTGCAGCCGGCCGAGGTTGGACAGCGCCCGCGCCTGCGCGCCGGTGTCGCCGGCGGCGTGGGCAGCGGACACCGCGGACGCGGTGACGTTGGCCGCCTCGGCGACCGGCCCGCCCGCGTCGAGATAGCGGAACAGGGTCTCGGCGAGGGTGATGGTGTGCCGGTACCAGCCGTGCGCCGCGCCGTGCGTGCACACCGCGGCGAGGTTGGGCCGCTCCGCCTCGATCCAGGCCCGAGCCGCATCCTGATCCCCGCCCGCGGGAGAAGCCGGCGCCGGGGAGCCACCCGCCGGGTACAGCGTGGCCATCGCCGCCACCGACCCCGCGAGATAGTGGTCGAACAGCCGGGTCAGGGCGGCCCGCCGATCCGGCTCCGCGTCGTGCCTGACGGCGAGCTCCGAGGCGTACGCGCGCAGCAGGTCGTGCATCGTGTACCGCCCGCCACGGCCGGCCTGGACCAGGCTGGCCCTGGCCAGCACGCCCAGCAGCCGCCGCGCCTCACCGGCACCGGCGCCGATCAGCGCCGCCACCGCGTCGACGTGCGCGGTGACCCCCGGATGCAGACCGAGTAGCCGGAACACCCGGGCCGCGTCGGCGGGCAGGTTCTGGTAGGACCAGGAGAACACCGCCCGGACCTCGGCGCGCGGGTCGCCGCCCGCGTCCAGCAGGTCGAGCCGGGAGTGGTCGCCCAGTTCGGCGACGAGGTCGGCCAGCGGCACGTCGGTGCGCTCGGCGGCCAGTTCGGCGGCGATCCGGAGGGCCAGCGGCAGCCGGGCACACGCCGCGGCCAGGTCGGCGGCGGCCGCGGGCTCCCGGTCCACCCGGTCGCCGATCAGCTTGCGCAGCAGGCCGACCGCGTCCGGGAGCGGGAGCAGGTCGAGGTTGACCCGCTCGGCTCCGTGCACGGCCACCATGCCGGGCAGCGAGTCACGGCTGGTGATCAGCACGAGGCACGATCCCGTACCGGGCAGCAGGGGCCTGACCTGCTCCACCGAGGACGCGTTGTCGAGCAGCACGAGCATCCGCCGCCCGGTGAGCTCGGAGCGGTACCGGCCGGCACGCTCGTCGGTGCCGAGTGGGAGTTCCGTTCCGCGTACGCCCAGTGCGGTGAGGAACCCGGCCAGCGCGTCCGCGACCGCGACCGGCTGCTCCGCGTCGTAGCCGCGCAGGTTCACATAGAGCTGCCCGTCCGGGAACGAGTCCCGCACGCGGTGCGCCCACCGCACCGCCAGCGCGGACTTGCCGACCCCTGCCGTGCCGGACAGCAGCGCGACGGTCAGTGGCGGCTCGTCACCGTCCGGCGGCGCCAGCAGGCGGTCCAGCGCGGTGAGCTCCCCGGATCGCCCGGTGAACGCCCGCACGTCGGCCGGCAGCTGCGTGGGCACCGTCGCCGCGGGGGCGGGCGGTGCGACCGCGACCCGGGCATCGGCGGCCGGCCCGGACAGAGCGACATTGGCGGCCGGCCCGGCCAGAGCGGGGTCGGCGGCGAGGATCTGCTCGTGCAGCCGGCGCAGGGCGGTGCCCGGGTCGCTGCCCAGCTCGTCGGCGAGGCTGCGGCGGATCCGCCGGTACTGCTCGTCCGCGTCGCCCTGGCGGCCGCACCGGTACAGCGCGAGCATCGCCTGCCCGGCCAGCCGCTCGTCCAGCGGATGCTCGGCGACGGCGGCGGACAGCGCCGGCAGCAGCTCGCCGTGGCGGCCCAGCCGCAGCAGCACGTCGTTGCCGTCCAGTTCGGCGGCGAACCGTTCGCCGTGCAGCGTGCGCCGCATCGCGCTCAGCCAGGCCGTGTCCAGGCCGGCGAACGGGTCACCGCGCCACAGGCCCAGTGCCTGCTCGATGAGGCCGGCGGCGGCGCGGTCCGATTCCGCCGCCCGGGCCAGCGTCATCAGCTTGCGGAACCGGTGCAGGTCAACCGCCTGCGGATCCACGGTGAGCAGGTAGCCACCCGCCTCGCGCCGGATCTCCACTTCGCCCGCCACGGCGCGCCGCAGCCGGGACAGGTAGCTGTAGAGAGCGCCGGCGGCCCGCTGCGGCGCGTGCTCGCCCCAGACCCGGTCGACCAACTGGTCCACCGTGACCGGACGGCCCGCCTCGACGAGCAGCACACCCAGCACGCATCGCTGCCGGGCGTGCCCCAGGTCGACGGGCCGGCCGCCGATCCGGGCCTCCACCACGCCGAGCACACCGAACTCCGCCGCCAACTGTCCTCCGCACCTCTCTCGCCCGAACAGGTCATTCCTGAAATTCTCGTCCGACCAGGGGATTCAAGAAATCCACAAGGTGGGTCACGAGTCTCGCATGCTTCGTACAAGGTCCGCCGGGGAGCATTGACCTCGTTGCAGGGGGACAGGTCACCCTCGCCCGGTTACGCAAGCGTTACGGGGGAATCGGGACGCCACAGTGGCACCAAAGGCGACGAGTGGCCTGCCCTGCGACAGGCTTACGCGGTCAGTGCCCGGCAGTGCCGGGCACTGACCGTGAGCAATGCGGCCCGAGCCATCTGTCGAACCAGGCGCGGGTGCGGCGGAGCACGTCGAGCTGGTGGTTGCGTTCCCGGATCGCGTGCCCCTCCCGGGGATACACGACATATTCGTGCTCGACCCCGAACCTGCGCAGCGCGCGATGGTAGAACTCCGCCTGCGACAGCGGAACGTTCGTGTCGTTCTCACCGTGCAAGATCAAGATCGGCGAGCAGACCCTGGAGACGTACGAGACCGGGCTCACCACATCGTGCCGATGCGGACCTGTCCCCTCCCAGCCGCTGCTGCCGCCGAGAGCCGACTCGAACGGCCCCTCCTCCCCGGTCGCGGCGAGCATCCCCCAGTCGCTGATCCCGGCTCCCATCACGGCTGCCCGGAAACCGGCCGGTCTGCCCGACCGCCCACGCGGCCATGAACCCGCCGTGGCTCCAGCCGCCGATGCCCAGCCGCTCCGGGTCGGCAACACCATCGGCCACGAGCAGGTCGATACCGGTGCGGATGTCGGCCCACTCCTCCAGGCCGACCGCTCCGGCGACCCGCGCCGCGAAGTCGTGGCCATGCCCGCTACCGCCGCGCGGGTTCGGCAGGAACACCGCGTATCCCGCCGCCGCCAGCCACTGGCCGGACGGGTCCCAGCCGAGCATGAGCCGGTCGGCGTGCCTGTCGTACGGGCCGCCGTGCACCAGCGTCACCAGCGGAAAGGGCCCGTCCTCCCGGGACCGGCCGGTGGGCAGGATCAGCAGTCCGTCGAGGGCCAGCCCGTCGCCGGCCGGATAGGACAGGCGCTCCTGGACACCCCACCGGATGTCGCGCAGCTCCGGCCTGAGGTCGGTCAGCCTGGTCAGCGGCCCGCCGGCGGGACCGGCGTGGACGTTGCCGGGCTCGTACGCCGTGCTGACCACCGCCGCGACGACGTCACCGTCCCGGCTGGTGGCCAGCGACGCCGCGTGGCCGTCGATCCGGGACACCTCGACGAGACGCGGCCCGGCCGGATCGAGGCGGTGGATCGCGGTGTCGAGCCCGTCGGCGACCAGCGCCAGCGGCGTACCGCTGTCGGCCTGCACCAGGCTGATCGGGCAGACCGTCGCACCGGCGGTCAGGTTGCGGTGCTCACCCACCGGCCCGCTCTCCGGCACGGCGACGTCGAGGACCGCGGACCCGCCCACCAGGGCCGGCGGGGTCTTCGCGACGTAGGCCAGGTGCCAGCCGTCGCCGGTGGACCACCAGACCAGCGATGACGCACCGGCCGCGGCCGGGCCGAGGTCGCGCACCGTGCCGCTGACCGGATCGACCAGGTGCAGGTTGGTCCGGACCAGGCCCGGGTCGACGTCGGGACTCGACCAGGTGAGTACCGCCAGCATCCCGTCGCCGGGCCGCCGGGCCACCTCGGCGACATGGCGATCGCCACACCCGTACGGTGTCCGGATCTTGCCGTTGGGCACGTCCAGCAGCCGCAGCCGGTCCGGGCGTACCCGTTCCCCCCACACCCGGGCGTCGTCGCGCTCCCTGACCCGGCGCTCGTCCTCGGCCGATGGTTCATCGGCCGAGATCACGACGGCCGGGCCCGAATCAGCCGGCGGCAGGTGTCCCGACACCCCACCCGACCAGGAGGTGACAGCCTCCACGGCACCGTCAGCCAGACCGGCCCGGTGCACCTGCCCGCCGGAGAGGAACTGAACGAGCAGAGAGTCCGCGGACCACCGCGGCGCCGCGACGTACGTGTCACCCGGCGTCAATCGCCGCGGCGGCCCGGTCCCGTCGGTGGCGGCCACCCAGAGCTCGCTGACCGGGTGCTCGCCGGCCTGACCGGCCGGAGCGACCACATAGGCCACCCACCTCCCGTCCGGAGACAGCGCCAAAGCCCGCGCGACCCGGCCGTCAACCACCGATGCGGCGGTGAGTCGTGTACGTGCCACCGAGCCACAGTACGATCTTCGGCCGATTTCCGGCTCAAGACCAACTCCGGTCCACTCTCGACCGGCGGCGACCGGTACCCTTCGCCGGTCCCCCACGCGCCCTCGGAAGGTAAGCCTCGTCGTGCGCTCGTTATTCGTGATAGCCGTCGCTGTCCTGGCCGGCTTTCTGATCAGCCCCCTGCTGCGCGCCGACGCCGCCTGCACCCCCGTCCCCGCGGCGTCGGCATCGGCGTCGGTACTCGACGACTGGAACAACGAGCAGGTCGAGAACGCGCGCGTCATCGTCACCATCGGCAACCAGCGGAAGGTGCCGAGCCAGGCCCTGGTGATCGCGGTCGCCACCGCCATGCAGGAGTCCCGCCTGCGCAACCTGCGCGGCGGTGACCGGGACTCGATCGGCCTGTTCCAGCAGCGCCCCAGCCAGGGCTGGGGAACACCCAAGCAGCTCTCCGACCCGGCCTACCAGACCCAGAAGTTCTACGACAAGCTGCTCACCGTCGAGGGCTGGCACCGGATGCGGCTCACCGAGGCCGCCCAGGCCGTCCAGGTGTCGGCCTATCCGGAGGCCTACGCGAAGCACACCAGGGCCGCCACCCGCCTCGTCGACGCACTGGGCGCCACCCCGGCCGCCTGCGTGGCCGCCGAGTAGCCTCCCCGGTTGTGCGCCCCCGCCTGATCGCCGAGGCACCGCGGGCCGGTCAGGTCTGGCCGATCCCCGCGGGCGGCTGGATGTACACCGGCCCCGATTCCTCGACCCGATTCCTGGACCACCGGCTCACCGTCACCGCGACGATTCCCGCCGACCGCGGCGTCCCGTCCACCGACGGCCGCCATCTGGCCCTCGTGACCGACGACAGCGAGATCGTCGTCACCGACCGGAGCGGCCGGCCGCTCTGGAGGCGCACCGCCCCCGGGGTCCACGAGTGCCACATCAACGGCGACGTGCTGTGGACCCTGGCCGGCGACCTGGCCACCCTCCTCTGAGCGCCCCACGTCAACCGCAACGCCTGTAGAACTGGCAGCCACCGGTCCGGATCGAAGACCCGATCTCGCACGAACCGATCCGCGGCGTCCGGCCCAACAGCATCGAGCGCGATGACGGCGGTCCCGTGCGGGCTCAGACCACCACCGTCCACGGGCTTCGCCTCATCATTCGATGCTGCGGTTGGCTGATGCAAGGTCGCCATCGCCATTTCGGAGGTTTTCGTCCGCATCGGCCGGTGCGCGCCACCAGCGCCGGGACGCGAGCGCGGCCAGCCCGGCACCGGCGGCGTTCAGCAGAATGTCGTCGACGGACGACACCCGGTCCAGCCGCAGCACGTACTGCGCCGCCTCCACCGCCACCGAACACCCCGCACCGAGTGCCAGAACCCGCCACACCGATGCCAGCGCTGCGAACCGCATCGGGGCGAGGGATCCCAGTGCCGCGAAGACCAGCAGATTGCCGCCGACCTGGGCGATCACCGTCAGCGGCCCGGCGGCGAGGACCGTGAGCAGATCCCGCAGCGGCACCAGGCTGACCCGCCCGGGGACCTCACCGGCCCGGTCGCCCGGCAACATGATCATCCAGACCCACGGCACTGTCCCGTAGACGATGCCCACCTCGGCCAGCGCCCTGCGCCAGGTCTGCGCCGGTGCGGTGCCGTGGGCAGTCCGGCGGCGGGCCAGCACCCAGACCGCGAGCGCCGCCACCGGCAGTGCGGCCACCGTGAGCAGTACGACGCCCCTGAACGTACCGAACAAGCCGAGCCACCTCCGCGCCGGACGAGCTGAGAAATCACTGGGAACTATCGCGCATCGCCCGACGACTAGTGCCGTGACGCATTGATCCGGACGAAACGCAACAGCGGTGCGTCGACTGCAACCCCCCGGATGCCGGCGCCCCCTTGAGCGCCGCCGACACCCCTGCGAGGACAGCCGATGGCCGTAACACCCCACGTCGCCGAGCCCGTCACCAGCGACGAACCCGCTCAACGCCGCACCAGCCCGCCCCGCGGCTTCGGCCCGCTGCTGCTGCGCCTGCACTTCTACGCCGGCATCCTGGTCGCCCCGTTTCTGCTGATAGCGGCCACGACCGGCCTGTTCTTCACCACCACCCCGACGCTCGACAAGATCGTCTACAGCACCGAGCTGATTGTCGCCGACCCCGGCGGCCAAGCCCTGCCGCTGGCCCAGCAGATCGCGGCGGCCCGGGCCGCTCATCCCGAGGGCGCGCTGACGGCCGTACGGGTCGGCGCGGAAGACGCCACCACCCAGGTCGACTTCACCTCACCGGAGCTCGACGAGGAGCACAGCCACACGGTCTACGTCGACCCGTACACCGGGGACGTGACCGGTCAGCTGACCACGTGGTGGACATCGACGCCCCTGGTGGAGTGGGCCGACAAATTCCACCGTGACCTGCAGCTCGGCACCACCGGCGAGCTGTACTCCGAGTTCGCCGCCAGCTGGCTGTGGATCATCGCTCTGGGCGGCGTGGTCCTCTGGTGGCGCCGCCAGCGCGGTAACCGCACCGCCCGCCGTCTGCTGGCACCGGATCTGGCCGCCAGGAAGGGCGTACGCCGCACCCGCAGCTGGCACGGCGCACTGGGCCTCTGGCTGCTGCTCGGCCTGCTGATCCTGTCGGCGACCGGCCTCACCTGGTCCGGCTACGCGGGCGCCAACTTCAGCTCAGCCCTGGACGCCGTGAAGGGCAACCGGCCCTACGTGGCCACCGAGCTGACGGCCGGCGCGAGCGCCGAGACCGGCGGGCATCACGGCGGCGGAAGCACCGGCGGGGGCATCGACCCGGCCGCCATCGACACCATCGTCGCGGGCGCCCGCACCGCCGGACTCGACGGCCCGCTCGCGATCGCCGTACCCGCGGACACCGCCACCTCCTGGACCGTCACCCAGAACGACAACCTGTGGCCGGTCCGCCTGGACAGCGTCGCCGTCGACAGCACCGGCGCGGTCGTCGACCGGGTGGACTTCGCCGACTGGCCGTTCCTGGCCAAGCTCACCTCGTGGGGCGTGCAGGCGCACATGGGCAACCTGTTCGGCCTGTTCAACCAGATCATCCTCGCCGCGCTGGCGATCGGCCTGATCACCGTGATCATCTGGGGTTACCGCATGTGGTGGCAGCGCCGCCCGACACGCACCGGCCGCCGCGCGATCGCCGGCACCCCACCGGCACGCGGGGCCTGGCAGCAGCTTCCGACTTGGGGCATCGTCGTCGGCGTACCCCTGATCTTCGCTCTTGCCTTCGCCCTGCCCCTGTTCGGCATTCCGCTGCTCGCGTTCCTGACGGTCGACCTCATCACCGGCACCATCCGCGGGCGCGCCGGCAAGGACGGGAACCGCCTCACCGGCCAGTGATTCAAAGCCGCAAGATCAACACCGCTGGGGTACGGCGAAAGCGTCCCGAACATTCCGGTGAGCCGGCTGGTCCCCCGTCAGCTCACCGGAATGGTGGTGGTGAGCCGGCGGATTCCCGTCAGCTCACCGGGATGGTGGTGGTGACCGTCGCCTGATCAATTTCCGACACCCGCAGCGTGAGGCGCACGTCCCACTCGCCGGGGAACGGGAAGGACAGATTGCCCAGCCCCTGATTGGCGCCCAGCGACGCGACCGGATTGTCCATCGGCTCGATACCCATCGCCGGCAGCGCCGCGGTTACCTTCCACTCCTGAACTTGCAGCGGCTTGCCCTCCGGCGTGTACACGTACGCGTGCAGCGTGTTGAACTCGCCGACCTTCGCCGGGAAGACGTCGAACTGGATCGCGTACAGCGGGCTGGTGAGCGTCGTCGCGAAGCCCCGGGCCTTGGCGGCGGCCTCCGCCTCGACGTCGACCGTGCGGCCCGGGTTGGTCTGCACCAGCGCTGTCGTGGCCACCAGCACACCGACGATGACCGCGACCTCCGCGCCGACGGTCCAGCGCAGCGTTCGCGCGGTCGCCGGTCCGGCACGGCGGACCAGCCGCCAGGAGACCGCTGCCACCGCGAGGACAACGGCGACGAGCGAAGATTTAATCAGAACAAGGCGGCCGTACGGCGTATCGACGAGTTCCGCCCACCCACCCATCTGCACCACTGCCTGCAGCACGCCGGCGGCGATCAGCCAGTACACGGCGATCATCGCCCACCTCGACCACGCCGGCAGGATCACCCGCAGCTCCCGGACGTCCGCCCGGCGCAGCACCACGAGCAGGCAGATCAGGCCACCGGCCCACAGCCCCATCGCGCCCAGGTGCACCACGTCGGCCAGAACCAGCACTGTCGACTGCGGCGACGCGGCCGGATGCCCGGTCAGCGGCCACGTCACCAGCCCACCCGCGGCGAGCGCCAGCAGCACCAGGGCAAGCGACCGGCTCGGACGGCGGCGCACCCGCCCGACCACCGCCGCCGCGGCCGCGACCACCAGCAGCCGCGCGATCATGGCCGCGCCGAACGGGCTCAGCAGCACATCCCGCAACTCGACGAGGGACACGTCCAGCACCCCGGCACCCGAACTCGCCGGCGCCTGCAGCCAGATCCCCGCGATCGTGCTCACGGCGATCACGGCCAGCCCGGTCCGGAACAGGCCGGACAACGGCCGCCGGCTCAGCCGCCGCGGGTACCACCAGGCCAGCATCAGCACCGGCCCGATCACCAGCACGACACCGAGGTAACCGGCGTACTTGGCGGTCGACGTCGCCACCCGCACGACCGGATCCACGCCGGCGTCGACCGCCTGCGGCGCACCGGCCGACGGCGCACCGACGGAGAAGGTGAACGATCCCGAGACCGGATGGCTGTCACCGGAGATGACCCGGAAGCTGACCAGGTACGTACCCAGCGGCCGATCGGTGGCCCGCAGCGCGATGGACAGCCCGCCCGGCACCGGCTCGGGATCACCGGCGTTGAGCCGTTTGCCGTCGGGCCCGACCACCTGGGTGCGGCCCGGCACGATCCGCACCGACTCGTTGAAGGTCAGCAGAACCGCCTCCGGGAAGGTCGGCACGACCGAACCCTGCTGCGGGACGGCCGCCGTCAGCACGGCGTGAGCACTGGCCGGCCCCGCCGGCAGACCCACCGCGACGCAGGCGCCGAGCACCACGGCCAGCAGGCACCAGACCGTGCGGCGCCTCAGCGACGGTTTCGGGGACAGGGGGCGAGCGGTGGTCAGCATGAACTCCTCGATCGAGCGACTACCGGGCAGTACGCAGCGCCGGCCGGCAAGGATCACCGAACGGTTCCCGGAGACCAGGCGCAGGTCGCGGAGCCTACCCGGCCCTGATGGCGGCGCCGAACCGGAGAGGACAGGTGGACTGGAGCACGAGCGGGAACCTGAGCCGCCCGGGGGACGACTGTTAGAGCGTGTATCCGAGAGTGATCAGGTCCCGGCCGACCGCATGGTGAGCGAGCACGACCCACACGCCGAGCCTCCGGACGCGGCTCCCACCCGGCCTCTGGACGTGGCTTCCACCCGCCCGGCGGACGCCCTCGCGCCGCTGATGAACGCTGCGGCCCGGGGAGACACCACAGCGATCACCGAGCTCATCGGCGCCACCCAGCGCGACGTCATGCGGTTCCTCGGGTCGCTGGCCCCGTCCGCCGACGTCGAGGACCTGGCCCAGGAGACGTTCCTGCGGGTGGTACGAGCCCTGCCCACCTTCGCCGGCCGGTCGACGGTGCGCACCTGGCTGTTCGCCATCGCCCGCCGGGTAGCCGCCGACCACGCCCGGTTCTCCGCCCGCCGGCCCCGGACAGCGGCCCTGCACAACTGGCAGGCCGTCGCCGAGTCGGTGGTGCCGTCACACGGCCCCCGCTTCGAGGAACAGCAGGCACTCACCGACCTCGTCCGTGGCCTGTCCCACGAACGCCGGGAAGCCTTCGTCCTCACCCAGATCGCCGGCCTCTCCTACCTCGAGGCCGCCGAGGTGCTCGGCTGCCCGATCGGCACCGTCCGCTCCCGGGTCGCCCGCGCCCGCAACGACCTGATCACCGCCATGCGCGACGACCCACACTCCGGCCGAGCCGCCCCCACAGGCTGACCTCCGCAGTCTGACCAGCGCGGGCTGACCGCTCCCGATCAGGGCTGCGGAGGCGCCTCAGGCCAGCACCTGCTCACCGACCCAGCCGCCCTCCGCGCAGCCCGGCGGGATCGCGAAGACCGCGGACCCGATCGGCGTGATCCACTCGTTGAGCAGGTCCTTGTCGGCGAGACGTTGCTGGATGGGCACGAACTGAGCCATGACGTCCCGCTGATAAGACGCGAAGACCAGGCCGCTGTCCGGAATGCCCGCCGCGTCCGGAACGCCGTCGAAGTTGTACGGCCGCCGCAGGATCTTCAACCGCGGATCCGTGATGCGCGCCCGGGTGACGTGCGAGAAGTCCGGCATCATCGGCAGCCCGAAACCGTCAAGGGCCGTGAAGTCCGGTTCGTCGTGCTCCCGGGCCCCGCTCAGCGGTGCGCCGGACTCCAGGCGGCGCCCCACCGCGTTCTCCTTGTCCGACACCGACAGCTTGTCCCACGTCTCCATCTCCGCACGGACCCGCCGCACCACGAGGGTGCTGGAACCGTCCGGGTTCCACACCGCCGGATCGATCTCGGTGCCGCGCGGGTTCGCCGTGCCGTCGAGCTGGCCCATCACGTTGCGCTGGGTGTGCTCCGGGGCGTGCACCCCCGGGCTGCGCCGGAACCCCAGCTGCACCCAGCGGACCGCGGCGAACGGCCGGGCATCCTTGATCAGCATCCGCTGGGTGTGCGCGACGGTCAGCGGGTCGTCGGCACAGATCTGCAGCAGCAGGTCCCCGCCGGACCAGCGGTCCTCCAGCCGGTCGATCCGGAACGGCGGCAGGTCGGCCACCGGCGACTTGAGCCCGGCCGCCCGGTACAGGCCCGGCCCGAACCCGAACGTGACGGTCAGCCGCGCCGGCAGCACGGCAAGGGGCGCTTCGGTGTCGCCCAGCGCGGGCACACCCTGGGTGAGCCGGGCCGCGTCGTCACAGAGCAGGCGCAGCATCCGCCCCAGAGCGCGCCGGTCGGTGCCACGAGCCAGGGTGAACGCCACGAACGACGCGTGCGCCGGCGGATCCTCGGCCACACCGGCCTGGCGCAGCCCGTGAAACGAGACCGTCGCCGTACCGATCTCCGCGGTAGTGGCGACCAGCGCCGGAACCGGCTCCCCACCACCGGCCGCGGCCACCACGCCCGCACCCGGAACCGGCTCTCCGCCACCGGCCGCGGCCACCACGCCCGCACCCGCGACCACGCCCAGACCGGCAACCGCGCCCCCGGTGAGCAGGCGGCGCCTGCTCACCGGGGAAGGTCCGGACCTCACGGCGCGCTGCTGCCCATCGGCACGCCCGAAGCCGGCGGCATGTGCATGCCCGGCTCGTAACTCTCCTCCGCACCCGCGAACGGCTTGGCGATGGCGGTGAACGGCACAGCCGTACCGTCGGCGAGCTTGAACGTGAACGACACCTCGTCACCCGCCTGGATCGCGGCGCCCGGCTTCATCAGCATCAGGTGATCACCGCCCGGGGCCAGTTCGTGGGTGCTCCCCGCCTCGACCACGAACCCGCCCTCCTTCGGCTGCATGACCATCTTGCCGTCCTTCATCGCCATCTCGTGCAGCTCCAGCGGCGAGGCCGGCGACTCGGCACTGCTGATGGTGATGTCGGCGGCGGTGTCGTTGACCAGCACCCCGAACGCGGCGGTCATCTCACCGGCCGGACCCGCCTTGACCCACGGATCCCTGATCGTCAGCGTCGAGGCAGCGGCGGCCGAGGGCGCCCGGCTGGGCGTACCCGTGCCGTCGGTGTTGTCGTCTTTGTCGCCGCCACAACCGGCCAGGCCGAGGGTCGTCAGTGCGGCGGCCAGCAACGCCGCCGTGAGAACCCGCCGGCGCGAGCCGCGGATGAAGGAGGTCGCCATGGTGTCCGTTCCTCGAAGGGGGATGTACGGAACATTGGTCCGGCATCACCCCCGCCTGGTTCCCGCACCCCTCCAGCTTTTTCAGCCGCCGGCCCGCCGTCACGGCGAGCGCCCGCACAGGCTGCGCTCTCGAGCCCGTTCCGCGCACTTCAATGGGCGATCTTGAGTGATCCAGCACCCTCGGGGGTGGTCAATTACTCAAGATCGTGTCCGGCGGGGGCGGGAAGCACGCCCGCCTGGCTGTCCGGCTGCCCGGCAGTCGGCACTCGGCGCCCGGCTGTCCTACCGTCCGCTGAGCGACCGGCTCGGCCGGTGAGTGGCTACTCGGCCAGCAGCTGCGTCAGCCGCTCGAGGCCGCCTTTGATCAGCGTCCCGTACTCGTCGTCGCCGAGAGCGCCGATCCCCGACCGCGCCCGCTGGAGGTGTTCCCGGGCGCGGCCGGCATCGCCCAGCTTGCGGTAGCAGTCGGCCAGGTTGAGGTGCAGCGACGGATACAGCCCGGCCACCGGCAACGCCACCCCGGCCTGCCCCGTGCGCTCGTCGGTGAGCAGGTCGGCCGCCGCCAGCGCCCGCTGATCCCAGAGCAGTTCCTGGCGTACGTCATCCTGCACATCGGCCATCGAGTGCGCGAGGACGCAGACGTGCAGCGGGTCGCCCTTCTCGCCGCCGATCTCGTCCCAGATCTCCTCGAACAGGCGGCGAGCGGCGTCACGCTCACCCCGCCCGTGGTGCATCTCCACACCCTGGCCGATACGGGTCAGCGTCGCATCGGTGATCGCCGGCGGCTGCCGCACGTCGCGGACCATACGGATCTCCCGCACGCCCTCCTCGACCTGGGTCGCACCGTCGGCGACGAAGCCGTGCTTGCGGTAGAACGCCTGGGCGCGCGGATTGGGATCGGCCACCCACAGCGCCACCGCATCCTCGGGGTCGATCACGGCCGCCAGCAACGCCGGCCCGGCACCCCGGCCGTGCTCGGCCGCGCGTACATAGAGGACATAGAGCTGCCGCGTCCACGCCGTCGCGGCGTCGAGGGGCGGGCCGGACATGGCGATCCCGATCACCTCGCCGTCCCGCTCGGCGACGGCCGCCCGGTTCGCGTGATATCGCTCGTCGGTCAGCGCGGCGGTCCAGAACCTCTCCCGGGCGGCCACGAAGCCCGGATCGTCGAGCACCGCGTCGGGCATGAGACCCCGGTACGTCTCCTGCCAGCAGCGCACGTTCACGCGCGCCATCTGCGCGACGTCCTCGACCCGGGCCGGGCGAACAGTCAGCGGGGATCCCACCGCCGCATCGTAGGCCGCGCCCCCGGCGGCCCGCCCACGGGTGTGGCACCCCCGGCCGGCGGCCCATCCGCGGGCGTGGCGCCCGCGACCGGCGGCCCGCTAGTGGATGTGGCACCCCGAGCTCGGTCACCCCGGCCGGCTGCCGGTGCGGTCACGACTGTGCTGATCGGTGCAGCCTGGCCAGCTCGACGTAGGCGGCGGCGTTGAGGGCGATGGACTTGCGTTCGTCCTCAGTCGTCTCCCGGCGCACCTTGCCCGGCATACCGAGCACCAGCGATCCGGCCGGGACGACCGACCCCTCGGGGATCACCGCACCGGCGCCGATGATTGATCCGGAGCCGACGTAGGCCCCGTTCATGACGATCGAACCCATGCCGATCAGCACCTCGTCCTCGATGGTGCAGCCGTGCAGGACGGCGCGGTGGCCGACGCTCACACCCGCGCCGACGCTGACCGGAAAACCCGGGTCGGCGTGCACCACCACGCCATCCTGCAGGTTCGTGCCCGCGCCGACGGTGATCGTGTCCATGTCGGCACGCAGCACCGCCTGGTACCAGACACCGGTGTCCGGCCCGAGGGTGACGCGGCCGGCGACCACGGCTCCCGGCGCGATCCAGGCGGTGGAGTCGGACTGGGGCGCATGGCCGGCGATCTCGATCACGTTCTTTCTCCTTGGGATGGTGACACTCTGCGGGAAGGCAACGCTCAGCGCGACGGGTCGATCATGGTCATTCCGGCGACCGTAGCCCGATCGAAATCGGGCAGCAGCTCCGCAGCCTCGCCGAGCCCGACAGTACGTTCGATCAGCCGCTGCGGTTGCAGCGAGCCCTGTTCGATGAGCGCCATCATCGCCGGGTAGTCGGCCGCGGCCATCCCGTGGCTGCCCAGCACGTCGAGCTCCCAGCCGATGACCCGCGCCATCGGCACCCGCGGATGGCCGTCGACCGGCGGCAGCAGCCCCACCTGCACGTGACGGCCCCGGCGGCGGAGGCTGAGGATCGCATCGGCGCAGGTCTGCTCGCTGCCGACCGCGTCGACGGAGACGTGGCTCCCGCCGCCGGTCAGGCCGGCCACAGCCGCCGGAATGTCGAGACCGTCGGCGCCCCGAGTGTGATCCCGTTGCACGGCCGGTTCCGCGTGCAGAGTGTGTTCCGCGCCGAGGTCTGCGGCGGCGGCAAGAGCCTCCGCGTTGCGGTCCACAGCGATCACCCGGCCACCCAGCGCCCGGGCGATCATCACCGCGCTCAGCCCGACGCCGCCGGCACCGATCACGGTCACCCACTCGCCTTCAGCGAGCCGCGCCCGACCGGCCAGAGCCCGGTACGCCGTGGCGAACCGGCACCCGAGTCCGGCGGCAGCCGCAAAGCTGACCTGCTCGGGTACGGCGATCAGGTTGGTGTCCGCGCTGTGCAGCGCGACGTACCCGGCGAACGACCCCCAGTGGGTGAACCCGGGTTGCTGCTGGTCAGGACAGACCTGAGCCTGCCCGGACCGGCACCACTCACACCGGCCACAGCCACAGACGAACGGCACGGTTACCCGGTCGCCGTTCCTCCAGTGCCTGACCCCCGCACCCACCTCGGCCACGACACCGGCCAGCTCGTGCCCCGGCACATGCGGGAACACGATGTCCTCGTCGTGTCCCGCCCAGCCGTGCCAGTCGCTGCGGCACAACCCGGTCGCCATCACCCGGACCACCACACCGCCGGCGGGAGCCGTGGGCTCGGCAACCTCACGCACCCGCGGCTGGTCCCGGGCGGCGTCGACGACTACGGCACGCACAGAGAGCATCCTGTCAGAGGTGACCCGGGTCGTCAGGCCACACGGCCCAGCCGACCACTGATCTTCACGAATCGCCTCTCAGTCCCACGAGAACGACCGACGGGCGGCCGGCGCCTGCTCCCGCGCGGGTGGACAGAAGGCCGTCCCCGCCGGATCGCCCGCACTAGCCGACCACTTTCGATCAGCCGTGCCGTGCGGCCGGGCGGAAGTAGTGGCGGCTCGACCAGTCCGCCAGATCGACACCCAGGGTCCGGGCTGCCGTATCCGCCGTCCGGAAGTGGATGCCCAGCCAGATGCGGGCGTTCACCACATCAGCCCGCAGCGCGGTACCGCTTTCGTAGTGCCGGGTAGCGCCGGGCACAGCGGTGGAGCCCAGGGTGAGGTTCAGCCGCCGCCCGACCACGTTCTCCAGGGCCCGCGACGACGCGGCGATCACCGCGTTGTAGCCGCTCACATAATCCGGGTAGTTCGGCGTCACCAGCAGAGGCGTCCATGCCGGGTCGGCCGCGGTGTCCGGGTTGCCGTCGGTGTCGGCCAGCTGGATGGCCGTGATCGGCCGCCAGTAGGCGTGTTCCAGCTTGCTCTGCCAGGTGACGATGAGCGCGTCGGCGGTGGTCATGACGACGGCCGCGAACATCCGGGCGGCGTCGGCGATGTCGAGACCGCGCACGGCCGCCTGGTCCCGGAGCGCGACGTTGACCTGCACGGCGGCGTTGCCGGAGAAGAACCGCGCCAGGTCGGTCTGCGCGGTGGTGCGGACCGTGGAGTCGATCGACCCCAGCAACTTCACCTCGATGAAGTCGCGGGTGTAGCGGCGCGAGGTGAGCGACGGCGGGGCGGGCGGGGCGAACTGCGCCGCACTGCGGGCGAGCAGGGGGGTCACCCCGCCGAGCCACGGTGCGGCCATCGGCGCGTACGCCGGCGGAGTCGGCCGCCACACACCGGGCGCCGGAGCCGGCGTGTACTGCACGGGCGCGTTGCGGCCGTCGTGCGCGCGAAGTTCGACGAGGTCCCGCGCCACCAGCTCCCCGTAGGCGATCCCGGCGGTCTTCGCCGCCCCGTCCGGCACCCGCGCGAGCGACGCCGCGAGCGCGGTGTCCAGCGCTGCCTGGGCGTACGGCGAATAGGTCTCGAGGATCGTGTGCGCGGCGGCCGCCGCGGCAGCGGTCGCCGAGGCATGAGGCGGGGCCGGGTGGTGCGGGCGGTACGGCTGGTAGCGCGGGTGGATGCCGACCACCGCGTCATAGATCGCGGCGTGCACGAACCCGAGGTAGAGGAACGTCTCCACGGGCGCCTTACCGGTGTCGCCGATCAAAGTCGTGACGGCAACCGCATTCCAGTCGGAGACCACCGATGCCATTTCAGAGGGCGAGGGCGACGCGGCCGCAGCCGGCCCCGCGGCGAGCGGGAGCAGCGTGAGGACCGCGACAGCGGCAGCACGGCCACCTGTCGAGCGGCCGTAGCGGATGGTGTCCATGGAGTACTCCTTTCCGCGTTTCGCGAGACACCACGACGCTCCTCCGGCACAGTCCTCCCGGCTCTCAGCCGGACAGCCCGATCCGCTGCCAGATCTCGGACACCCGCCGCCCCAGAGCGTCAGCCAGCCGTACAGAGGTGGTCGTTGACCCGGAACTCGGGAGGCCGGGGCCCCTTGACGCTCCCGGAGGCGTGAAAGCCCACCGAAACCGACTTCTTCGGTGCGACCACACTGTTGTACGCCAGGCTGTACGCGGTCACGTCCTGCCCGTCGACCGTGAAGTCCGCCTCCCAGCCGCTGCCGAAGGTGTGCCCCGCCGGCAGCGAGAACCTCAGCGTCCAGCCGTACAGCGTGACCGGCCCGGTGTTCGAGATGACGATCTTCCCGTTGAACGACCAGGTGTCGCCGTTCGCCTGGTAGGCGATGTGGCAGATGGCCGGCTCCTCGGCCGCGGCCGGAGCTGCGGGCACGAGCAGGGCCGCACCCACACCGGCGACAGCCATTACAGATCGATGCATCACTATGAACTCCCCCGCGCTTGAGATATCGGTTCGGATCCACCTAAGGTTCCTTGAGCAGGGTGGACCACCCCACTGGATCCTGACTGGACAGTGACTGGACAGCGCCGCTTCACCGCCCTGCGCCGGGGGTGAGAGCGTGCGGATCCAGGTGCTCGGACCCGTCCGCGCCTGGCTCGGCGACGTGCCGGTGGAGCTGACCTCGGCCGGCCGGCGCGCCGTCCTGGGCCTGCTCGCGGTGGCCGGCGGACAGCCGCTGGGCCAGGCCGAGCTGATCGACGCGCTCTGGGGTGACCGTCCGCCGCCGAGCGCCGCCAACATCATCCAGACCCACGTCAAGCACCTGCGGCGGCTGCTGGAGCCGGGCCGTGCGTCCCGCTCGCACAGCGCCCTGCTGCCCCGCGTCGGCGACGGGTACGCCCTGCGGGTCCCCGCCGACGCACTCGACCTCCTCCGCTTCCGCCGGCTGCTCACCGAGGCCGCCACCGCACAGCAGAGCGGGGACCGGCGCGGCGCGGCCGAGCTGTTCGCCCAGGCGCTGGAGCTGTGGCGGGGCGCGCCGTTGATGGACGTGCCGCTGCTCGCCGGGCACCCGAAGGTCGTCGCTCTCGCCGAGGAGCGGCACGCCGCCCTGGGCCGCTACGGCGAACTGATGATCACGCTCGGCGCGGTGTCCGAGGCCCTGCCGGCCCTGGAGGAGGCGGCCGCCGCCCAGCCGCTGGACGAGGCCGGACAGGCCCGGCTGATCCGGGCGTACGCCGCCGCCGGCCGCCGGGCGAAGGCGTTCGCGACGTTCCACGACACGCGCCGGCGGCTCGCCGACGAGCTGGGTGTCGACCCCGGCCCCGCGCTGTCGGCCGCGCACGCCGCCGTCCTGCGGGACACCGATGAGCCCGCCGCCGTACCGGCTCCGGCCGAGAAGCCACCCGCGCGGCCGGCTCCCGCCCAGCTACCGGCGGACGTGCCCGGCTTCACCGGGCGCGAGGAGCAGCTCGCCGCCCTGGACCGGCTGGTCACGGGCGACAACGAGCAGGCCACCGCCGTGACCATCCTGGCGATCTCCGGCATGGCGGGCATCGGCAAGACGGCGCTGGCGGTGCGCTGGGCCCATCGGGCCCGGGTGCGGTTCCCGGACGGCCAGCTCTACGTCAACCTCCGCGGGTACGACACCGAGCAGCCGATGACACCCGAGGACGCCCTGGCCGGCTTCCTCCGGGCCCTGGGCATGCCCGGCGTCGACATCCCGGCCGCGCGGGACGAGCGGGCCGCGGCGTACCGGAGCCGGCTGGACGGGCGCCGGGTGCTGGTCGTGCTGGACAACGCCGCCTCGGTCGGCCAGGTACGGCCGCTGCTGCCCGGCACCGCGAGCTGCACGGTGGTCGTCACCAGCCGGGACACCCTGCCGGGCCTGGTCGCCCGGCACGGCGCGGGGCGGATCGTCGTACCGCTGCTGCACCGGGACGAGGCGCTGACGCTGCTCACCCGGCTGATCGGTGACCGGGTGCGGGACGACCCGGCCGCCGCCGCTGACCTGATCGGCCGGTGCGCCGAGCTGCCTCTGGCCCTGCGGGTCGCCGCCGAGCTGGCGATCGGCCGGCCCGAGGTGCCCCTGCGGGACCTGGTCGCCGAGCTCGACGGCGAGGGCCGCCGGCTGGAGTTGCTGAACGCCGGCGGGGACCCGCAGACCGGGGTCCGCGCCGTCTTCTCCTGGTCCTACCGGCAGCTCGCGCCGGCCGCGGCGCGAGCCTTCCGGCTGCTCGGCCTGATCCCCGGCCCCGACGTGGCGGGATACGCGGCCGCTGCGCTGCTGGGCACCGGGGTCACCGAAGCCTGCGAGCTGCTGGAGACCCTGGCCCGCGCTCACCTGATCCAGCAGGTCACCGCCGGCCGGTTCACACTTCACGACCTCCTGCGGGCGTACGCCTGCGGCCTGAACACCGAGGCCGGTGACGGTGACGCCCATGCCGCCCTGGACCGCCTCTTCGCCGCGACGCTGTTCACCGCGACCGAGGCGATGGACACGCTCTACCCGGCGGAACAGCACCGGCGGGCCCGGGTCACCCGGCCGGAGTCGCCGATACCGCCGGTCGGCGACACCGGCGGCGCCCAGGCCTGGCTGGACCGCGAACGCGACAACCTGGTGGCCCTGGTCGGTCACGCGGCCACCCACGACCGGCCCGCGCACGCCGTCCGCCTCACCCTCACCCTGCTGCGCTACCTGGAGAGCGGCGGCCACTACCCCGAAGCGGTCACCATGCACCAGCACGCGCTGCGTGCCGCCCAGCGGTCCGGCGACGCCGCCGCCGAGGCGCAGCTGCTGACCAACGTGGCGGTCATGGACGTGCAACAGGGCCACTACCAGCAGGCGGACGCGTTGCTGCGCCGGGCCGTCGAGCTGGCCCGCGAGTGCGGTGACCACGCGGCGCAGGCGCGGGCGCTCGGCAACCTCGGCCACGTCGACCAGTGGCAGGGCCGGTACGACGAGGCCGCCGAACGGCTGCGGGAGGCACTCGCGCTGTGCCGGCTCACCGGCGACCAGGCCGCCGAGGCGCGGGCGCTCGGCAACCTCGGCCAGGTGTACCGGCGCCAGGGCCGCGACGAGCAGGCGGCGGCCTACCTGAGCGAGTCGGTCCGCGTCTGCCGCCGCATCGGCGATGCGACGGGCGAGGGGTACGCGCTGGTCAGCCTCGGTGATGTGGCCGCACGGCAGCGCGACAGCCGGCGGGCGGTCCGCTGCTACCGCGACGCGCTGGCGATCTTCCGGCGTACCAACGAGCGCGCCGGAACGGCCCTGGCGCTCGACGGCCTGGGCGCGGTCACCCACGACACCGTCGTGCTGCGGGAGGCCGTGGAGATCTTCCAGCAGCTCGGTGAGCGGGCCGGCGAGACCCGAGCCACCAACAGCCTCGGCGAGGTCCTCACCACCACCGGACGGCCCGCTGACGGGCGCGAGGAGCACCTGGCGGCACTCACCCTCGCGATCGAGACGGGTGACCGGTACGAGTCGGCCCGCGCACACGCCGGCCTGGCCCGGGTGGCCGAGATGCTCGGCGTTCCGGACGCGGCCGGCCGGCACTGGACCCAGGCCTGGAGTCGCTATTCCGAGATCGGGGCGCCGGAGGCCGAGGACATCCGCCTGATCCTCAGCCGGCGGCAGTCGTCCGGTACACCCCACTGAGCCTTTTTCAACGTGGCGAGGGCCTCGGCCGCCGGCGCCGGACAACGGCCGGGCAGCCTCGGGCCCGATGCCAGGTTGAAAATTGCTCACTGACAGCGGCTCCAGTCCGGGTCCAGTCCGGGTCCATTGCGCCTGCCTAGCTTCGATTCCAGGCCTCAACCGGCCCATGCGAAGGAATCGGAGAGGAAACGCTGATGATGGCACGGAAGACACGGTGGGCGGCCTCGGCGGCCATTCTGATCACCGCCACGGCATCGGCCGTGATCGGGCTCGGGGGCAGCAGCTCGGCCTCCACCGCACCGTCATTGCAGGCGATCGGGATCGCCGGGAACGGCACGCTGATGCTGTCCTTCCGGACCGATACGCCCGAGCAGAACGACTGGGTGCGCCGCGTCACCGGGCTCACCGGTGACACCGCGCTGATCGGGATCGACTTCCGGGTGCAGGACAACAAGCTCTACGGCGTCGGCAACAAGGGCGGCATCTACACCATCGGGATCCCGAGCACGATCGCGACGAAGGTGTCGCAGCTCAAGGTCGCGCTCTACGGTACGAAGTTCGGCGTCGACTTCAACCCGGCGGCCGACCGGCTGCGGGTGATCAGCGACAACGGCCAGAACCTGCGGCACAACCTGGCGGACCACTCCACGACCGAGGACACCACGCTGACCACTCCGCCGGGGACCGGGCCGGCGAAGGGCGTGACCGCGTCCGCGTACACGAACAATGATCTGAACGGCACGACCAACACCACCCTGTTCGGCATCAACACCTCAACCGACCAGGTCGTCATCCAGTCGCCGGCGAACAACGGCTTCCTGGTCGCTACCGGCAGCCTGGGCGTGGACGCCGGCCTGGACGCCGGTTTCGACATCTTCAGCGGCCTGAGCGGCGGCAAGACGGTCTCGGCGACCGCCTTCGCGGTGCTCACCCCGGCCGACGGCTTCCAGACCTTCTACACCGTCGACCTGCTGACCGGCGCCGCCGCCGGCGTCGGGATCTTCCCGCTGGACGTCTCGGACGTCGCGGTGGCGCTCGACGGCGGCGGGTGGTAACCCTCTCCGAACGCCGGTGGTGGGCCGTGTGCCCACCACCGGCGCGTTGCCGTGCGGTCAACTCGGCGGTCAGCTCGGCTGGTTCTCCCGCAGCTCCCGGACCAGCGAGGACACGACGGCCTTGAGGCTTCCGCCGTGCGCCGCGGCGACCCGCAGCTGGCGCTGATAGCTCGCACCGCCGGCCACGATCCCCCGCAGGCTGTCCAGCTCCTCCAGGCAGCCGAGCGACTCGGCCACCGGCGCGAGCAGCGGCAGCAGCTCCTCCAGGTCCTTGGTGACGAGCCGCTCGTCGCCCGCCGCGTTCTGGATGATGATCGCGTCCATGCCGTAGCGGGCGGCGCGCCACTTGTTCTCGCGGACGAACCAGGGTTGCAGCCGGGGCACCTCCCGCCCGGCGTCCAGCTCGCGGGAGAGGTGTTCGACCAGGCACTGGGTCAGGGCGGCGATCGCGCCGATCTCCCGCGCGGTGGGTATCCCGTCGAACGTGCGCACCTCGATCGTGCCCCAGCGCGGCGACGGCCGGATGTCCCAGCGCAGCTCGTTGAGGTCCTCGATGACGCCGGTGTGCTGGAGGTCGGCCACCAGCTCCTCGTACTGCGACCACTCGGCGAACTGCGGCGGCAGCCCGGCAGTCGGCAGCTGCTGGAACATCAGCGCCCGGTTCGAGGCGTACCCGGTGTTCTCCCCCGCCCAGAACGGGCTGGACGCGCTGAGCGCCTGAAAATGCGGTATGTAGGTGAGCAGGCCGTCGATGATCGGCAGCACCTTGCGGCGGTCCTCCACCGCGACGTGCACGTGCACCCCCCAGATCATCATCTGCCGGCCCCACCAGCGCGTACGGTCGATCAGGGTGTCGTACCGCGGCTTGCCCGGTGTCACCTGCTGCTGGAACCACTGGCTGAACGGGTGGGTACCCGCCGAGATGAGGTCGACGCCCATCGGCTCGGCGATCGCACCGACCCGCTCGGCCTGCTGAGCGAGGTCCGCGACGGCGTCCCGGGCCCGGTGATGAGGGGCGCTGACGATTTCCACGGTGTTGGTGAGCAACTCGTTCGTCACGTGCGGGAACGCATCCGAGCGGCCGAGCCTCGCGAGCAGGTCCGGTGCGGCGGGAGCCAGCTCGCCGCTACGCCGGTCGACACATGCGATCTCCCATTCAATCCCTAGGCGCGACCTGATTGATGGGGCGAAGTCGATACCCATGCGCCAACTCTACGAAGGCACCCACCGATCCGTTATAAACAAGTTGACACTTGATAAAGCAGATGCTTGAGTACGGCGTATGGCGCTCACCGTCGACGACCAGCAGCTGGACGCCCTGTTCACGGCGCTCAGCGACAGCACCCGGCGCGACATTTTGACCCGGCTCGGCACCGGCGAGGCAACGGTGAAAGAGCTGGCCGAGCCGTACGCGATGAGCATGCAGGCCGTCTCCCAGCACATCCGGGTGCTGGAGCGCTCCGGCCTGATCAGCCGCGGCCGGCACCGGCAGACCCGCCCGTGCCGGCTCGAACCCGCGGCGCTGTTGACCGCACTCTCCTGGATCGAGGAGAGCCGGCGCACCTGGTCGGACCGCATGGACCGGCTGGAAACCCGCCTCGCCGAGTTGCAGGAGGGCGCAGACGCGTGAACGACGACGAGTTCGTCTACCGGCGGGTCTTCCGCGCACCCCGCGAGCTGGTGTGGCGCTGCCTCACCGAGCCCGCCGAGCTGGCCCGCTTCTGGGGACCGAGCGGGACCACCACGCCGATCGGCGGCATCGTCGTCGAGCTCCGCCCCGGCGGCCGCTTCGAAACCCTGATGGTCGGCGAGCACGGCAGCCACCGGATGCTCGCCACCTTCACCGACGTCGTCCCGCCCGAGCTGCTCGCTTGGGTCGAGCCCGCCACCGGGATGCACACCACCAGCACCCTCGACGACCTCGGCGACGGCACCACCGCCGTTGTCATCCACCAGCGGCACGTGCCCGAGGCGATGCGCGAGCCCGGCGCCCGCCGCGGCTTCCGCACCTCCCTCGACCGGCTCGAGGAGCACCTGGCGCACCTCACACAGGGAGACCGATCGTGACCGACCTACAGGCCTGGGTGGCACCCACCTACCAGCAGCTGGCCGAAACCCTCACCGCCGACACCTGGGACACCCCGTCGCTGTGCGAGAAGTGGCTGGTCCGCCACGTGATCGCCCACGTGACGATGCCGGTTCGGCTGACCCCCGAGCAGTTCGGAGCCGAGATGGCGGCGGCCGGCGGCGACTTCACCGTGCTGTCCGACACCGTGGCCACGCGGGACGCCTCCCTGCCCGAAGCCGACCTCCTCGACCAGCTCCGATCACCGCGTCTGCACGCCTGGCAGCCGCCAGGTGGCGGCGCGGCCGGCGCACTGCGCCACGCCGTCATCCACTCCCTGGACGTGACGATCCCCCTCGACCGTCCCCCGGCCGCGCCGCCGGAGGCGGTCACCGCCGTCCTCGGCCAGCTCACCACGAGCAACGGCACCTGGTTCGGCGTCGACCTGACCGGCGTACGCCTCGAGGCCACCGACACCGGCTGGAGCTGGGGCGACGGCACGCTCGTCAGCGCACCCAGCGGCTCCCTGGTGTCCCTCCTGAGCGGCCGGACACTCCCCACCGGGCAGGCACTCCCCCGCACCTGACCAGCCCTTCCCGCCGCTGAGTGACCCTGTCGGGCGACTCCGGTGCCGCCGGGCCATCGCTATGCTTCTGGCTGACCGCACGAAAGTCGCTGCTCAGTGAGGGATGTCGAGATGACCGACGGCTCGCCCGCCGTCGCGCCGCGGTTCGAGATCCTCGGCCCGGTCCGCGCATACCGGGGCTCCGAACCCGTGGACCTCGGGCCGCCCAAGCAGCAAGCGGTCCTCGCCCTGCTGCTGCTGAACGCGGGCAAGCCCGTACCCCTGCACCAGATCGTCGCCGCACTCTGGAACGGCGATCCGCCGGAGAACGGCATCGACGTCGTACAGCGGTATATGGGTGGTCTCCGCCGTGCCCTCGACCCACACCGGACGTCGCTGCTCGCGCTCACCGACGCCGGCTACGTGCTCCGCGCGGCCGAGGACGCCGTCGACGCCGGTCTCTTCCGCGCCGCGCTGACCAGGGCCCGCACCGAACACCAGACAGGCAACACCCAGACAGCCACCCATCACGTACGCCTGGCGCTCGACCTCTGGCAGGACGAGCCCCTGGCCGGCCTGACCGGACCGGTCTTCGAGTCCGCCCGCGCCCGCCTCCTCCACGAACGCGCAGCCGCCTCCCACCTGCTCTCCCCGCCCACCCCCACTCCCGCTCCCACCCCAGCTCCCACCCCAGCGCCCGTTCCGGCCCCGGCTCCCGCTCCCAACCCGGCGCCCGCTCCGGCCCCGGCTCGGGCTCCCGCTCCGGCTCGGGCTCCCGCCCCGGCTCCGGTCGTGGTCACGTCCGACTATCCCGAGCCGGTCGACCCCTGGGCCGGGCACGACCTCTTCCCGCCCGACCCCACCGCGATGGCCTAGAACCCGGTCAGATCGCCTGGCCGGAGATGAACGGCAGCCACCCCGCATACCAGCCGGACAGCAGCGCGAGCGTGCCCAGCACGACCACCAGATCGCGCCGTGAGGCTCGGGCCAGCAGGACGGCCGGGAGAAGGAACAGCGGGAACGCGGGCAGAAGGTGCCGCCCCGCCATCGACATGTGCGCGCGGGAGAAGATCGCCAGAATCAGCATCGCCGCCGCGAACACGGTCAGCTGCCAGGGTGCCCGGCCGACCAGCGCCACGAACAGCAGGACGAAGCCGAGCAGGATCAGGAACGACAGGACCCGGACAGGTTTGTCGGCGTTGTCGCCGTCGACCCCGATCAGGATGTCGCTGACCATGCTCCAGGTGTTCTCGCCGTAGTCCCACTGGGCTCCGAAGACGTTCTCGTGGATCTCGAAGTACCGGGAGACGCCGCCGAGGCGGGCGGAGGCGTAGGCGAGGTAGACGAGGAGGCCGGCCGGGGCGAGCAGCATCGCGGCGTACGGTCGCCAGCCACCGCGCCGGGTGACGGCGGCGACCAGCGCGGCCAGGCCGACGGTGCCGATCAGCGCGACAGCGGTGGGCCGGCTCAGGCCGCTCACACCGGCGAGCAGGCCGGCGATCAACCACCGTTCCTTGAGTACGGCGTAGAGCGCCCACGCGGCGAGCGCGGTGAACAGCGATTCGGTGTAGGCGCCGTTCTGCGTCAGGGCCGCGGGGGCGATCGCCCAGACGGCGGCGAGCAGGACGCCGACGCGGTGGCTGTGCAGGTGCCGGCCGATGGCGTACAGGCCCCAGGCTGCCGCGACGGCTGAGACGAACGACACAATCAGGCACGCGGCGGTCGGCGTGAGGAACGGCAGGTGGGTCAGCGGGCGGGCCAGCCACGGGTAGAGGGGGAAGAAGACCAGGCGCAATTCGTACGGGACGCCGGCGCTGTCGACCGCGCCGACGGGTCCGCCGAGGCCCTGGGCGGCGATCTTGATGTACCACCGCGCGTCCCACGAGATCAGCGCGTCGAAGTACGAGGTGAAACCCCGCCACTGGTTGCCGATCGACCCGTCCGGGTAAACCTGCCGTCCCGGATCACGGGCGTGCGCGTAGGCCGCCAGCACATACATGATCTCGAGGCTGAGCGCGCGCAGCAGCAGGTACAGGCCGATCGCGGGTGCCGCGGAGCGGGCCGCGGCGCGAAGCCGGGAAAGCGGCGTCTCCGGTGCCGGCGGATCGTCCTGCGCCCCGTCCGCGCGGGTCAAGGCGACGTGCGAAATGGGAACACCCTCCAGAGCCGTACCGACCGGAGCATGGGAGCGCTCCCACCTGCCGATCCTATGCATCGACCGAGGTCGTTTCAACACGCTATCGCACCGGCCCGCCCCACGGTCACCCACCCGCTCGGCACCGGCCCGCCCCGCGGTCACCCACCCGTTCGGCACCGGCCCGCCCCGCGGTCACCCACCCGTTCGGCACCCGGGCGGCGGGGGTCCCTGGCGCTCGGCCGACGCTGTGATACGGTTCCCCTCGTTGCAGTTTTGATTTCCGTAGACGTTTTGGGGCGCCTGATGGGTCATCTCTAACCCCGTCATGGCGCTTTTTTCGTTGTTCGTGTCGGTTCCGGCGCGGGTAATCAACGCGGCGGCGAATGAGTCCGCACAGTGCGGTCTCGGACAGCTCGCAAGGGAGCAGACATGGTTACAGGTACCGTGAAGTGGTTCAACGCCGACAAGGGCTTCGGCTTCATCAGCCAGGACGACGGCGGCGCCGACGTCTTCGCTCACTTCTCGGCGATCAACTCGAGTGGCTACCGCAGCCTCGAGGAGAACCAGCGGGTGGAGTTCGACATCACCCAGGGCCAGAAGGGCCCGCAGGCGGAGAACATCCGCCCGCTCTGATCCACGTTTGACGAACGGCGGCCTGCTGGTTCAGCGGGCCGCCGTTCGGCGTTTCACCCCTTGACCGAACGGTGGTTGCCCGGCTCCCGGGCGAAGGCGTAGCAATAGATCGCCACCACTGTGTCGCGGAGGGGTGCCCATGCTGCGTCGACTCCTGCTTCTCGCCGTTGCCGTGCCGGCCACTGCCGTGATGACCAGTGCTTCGCTGGTCGGCGTGGGCCCTCCCGGCATCGCCGTCGCCGCCGAACCGCGGTCACAGCCGCAGTCGCTGTCCCTTCCGCAGGCGCAACCGCAGTCGCCGTCGAGCCTGCTGCCGTTCCCGAGCGACCGGTTCACCGTCCCCGACCGGACCAGCCCGACCGGGCGCCGGGTGCACTTCGGCGCCGATACGCTGCCGGCGAACGTGGCCGGGAAACACATCGACCCGGCCGAGTGGAACCGCCAGGACGGTTTCAGCCCCGGCACACCGATCCTCGTGCACGTGCCGAACCTCGACCCGGCGGCCAGCGGCATCGCACCGGTCACCGACATCGGGCGCTCGCTGGCTCCCGGCGCGCCGATCGTGCTGTTCGACACACGCACCTGGCAGCGCACGCCCTACTGGGCCGAGCTCGACGCCCACGCGACCGATCAACCCGACCGGCAGCTGCTCATCATCCGGCCGGCCGTGGCCCTGCGGGAGGCAACCCGGTACGTCGTCGTTCTTCGTGGGCTGCGCGACCGTACCGGAGCCTTGATCCCTGAGCCTGACCGGGCAACCACCTCGCGCCTGCGCGGCGACCTCGCCCGCGCCCGGATCCATCGCCGCGGCCTCTACCTGGCGTGGGACTTCACCGTCGCCAGCGCGCCCGGTCTCACCGGCCGGATCCTGCGCATGCGCGACGACGCGTTCGGCGGCCTCGGCCGGCGGGCGCCCGCGTTCACGGTGAGCCAGGTCACCGATTTCACCGCCGAGCAGGACGCCCGCATCGCCCGGCAGGTCCGCGGCACGGTCGCGGTGCCGAGTTACCTGACCGGCACCGGCGGGCCGGGCTCACGACTCCACTACGGGCCGGCCGGTGGCGACGGACAGCCGTCCCGGGCGGGCGCCCTGCCCACCACCTCGGGTCAGACGCTCGCCGCCGATTTCATCTGCAACATCCCGCGCGGCGCGAGCGCGGAGCAGCCGGCGCACCTGTCGCTGTACGGCCACGGCCTGCTCGGCGCGCCCACCGAGATCAACGCGGGCAACGTGAAGCAGATGTCCCAGACCTACGACTTCATGTTCTGCGCGACGAGCTGGATCGGCCTGTCGTCCGGCGACATACCGTTCGTCGTGCAGACCTGGAGCGATCTGAGCACGTTCCCGGCCGTACCCGACCGGCTCCAGCAGAGCTTCCTCAACTTCCTCTACCTCGGCCGGACGATGATCTCGCCGGACGGTCTCGCGCGGCATCCCGCCTTCCAGGACGACCGGGGCCGCAGCCTGCTCGACCGGGCCGGCGGGCTGCACTACGACGGCAACAGCCAGGGCGGCATCAACGGCGGCGCGCTCACCGCGATCGCACAGGACTGGAAGCGCTCGGTCCTCGGCGTGCCCGCGATGAACTACAGCACCCTGTTGCAGCGCAGCACCGCCTTCGCGCCGTTCCAGCAGCTCCTCGACCAGGCCTACCCGGACAAAATCGATCAGCAGCTCACCTTCGCGCTGATCCAGATGCTGTGGGACCGCGGCGAGGCCAACGGGTACGCCCAGCACCTGACCAGCCGTCCGCTGCCCGGCACGCCACCGCACCAGGTCCTGATGCACGTCGCGTTCGGCGACCACCAGGTCTCCCCGGCCGCCGCGCAGGTGCAGGCCCGGACGATCGGCGCCCGCCTCCACCGGCCCGCGCTGGCCGCCGGATGGTCCGACGAGGTGGTGCCGTTCTGGGGCATCAAGCCGATACCCGCGTACCCGTACCGCGGCTCGGCGATGGTGGTGTGGAACAGCGGCCAGGCGTTCGCGCCACCGCCGACCAACCTGGCGCCGAGCGGACCGCAGTACGGCCCGGATTCGCACGAGTTCCCCCGGGCCCAGCCGGAGGCGCAACTGCAGAAGGCGACGTTCCTGCTGACCGGCAGGGTGGTGGATGTCTGCGACGCCGGCCCCTGCCCTTGACCGCGCCTTCTGGTGGATGCCTGCAATGCCGGCTCCTGCCCTTGACCGCGCCTTCCACACGGGACGAGGGATGTGGCACATTGATGGGGCACGGTAGCCACGGGGGAAAGAAGGCGGTCCACACGTGTCGGTACGGTTTGCTGCCCTGAAGGCGTGCTCGGCCCTGACGCTGGCGGCCGGGGTGCTGAGCCTGCCGGCGGCTGCCCACGCCGGGCCGGTGTCACTGGCCGCCGCCCCATCCTCCGCCTGCCTGAACGACGGCGTGACAGCGGTCGACCGGGCGATCGCCGACCGCGTGCGACCGTCGATGAACGGGCGCCGCCTCGGCCGCGCGGTGACCGGCCGCAGCATCTCCTGTGCACGCATCATCGTGGGCACCGTCCTGGCTCGCGGGCTGCCCGAGCGCGCCGCGGTCATCGCCGTCACCACAGCGATCGCCGAGAGCACCCTGCACAACCACGCCGTCGCGACCGACCACGACAGCCTCGGCCTGTTCCAGCAGCGGCCGTCGACGGGCTGGGGACGACCGGATCAGCTCACCGACCCCGGCTACGCCACCAACGCCTTCCTCGACGCGATGATTCGCAAATACCCTGGCGGCAGCTGGATGTCCGGGGACATCGGGCAGATCTGCCAGCGGGTGCAGACGTCCGCCCACCCGGGCGCCTACTCGCCGGAGGCGCACGACGCGCAGCGGATCGTCGCCCAGCTGTGGGAGCGCACCGCGTCACCGGTGACCACCCCGGGCAGCACGGCCGCGGCCCCGAAGAAGCCGGCCGGGCCGTTCCAGCAGGCGCTGGCCGCCACGTACACCGGGCTCGGACCCACCGACGAGCGCTACCAGGTCTCGACCGCCGACTGGAACGGCGACCGCCGCGCCGACCTCGTGGTGATCCAGGGCACCGGCACGATCACCGGCAAGATCGAGCTGCGCATCATGGACGGCGCGGCGAACTTCCAGGGCCTGCTCCTGCACACCGCCACGGTCCTCGCCGCGACCGGCGGCAGCCAACTCTCGCTGGCCGACTGGAACGCGGACGGCCGCCCGGACCTGGTGGCGGTCCAGAAGTCCGGCACGGCGAGCGCCCGCACCGAGCTGCGCATCCTCGACGGCGCCTCGAACTTCCAGCACCTCCTCCTCGAAACGGCCACGCCGCTCCCCGCCACCGACGACCGCCACGCCTTCTCCCTGACCGACTGGAACGCCGACGGCCGCCCGGACCTCGTGGCGGTCCAGACCTCGGGCACCGCCAGCCGGCACACCGAGGTGCGGGTCCTCGACGGCGCGGCTAACTTCCAGCAGGACCTCGTACCGGCCGCTGTAACCCCGGCCGCCGCCACCCCGGCCGCCGCCACCCCGGCCGCAGTAAACCCGGCCGCCGCCACCCCGGCCGCCGCGGACGGGCCGCACCGCGCGTTCGTCGCCGACTGGAACCGTGACAAGCGCCCCGACCTGGTGATCGTCCGCACCTCCGCGACAAAGAGCGGAAAGACGGAGGTCCAGGTCATCGACGGCGCGTCGGGCCTGCGCCGCTCCGTGCTGAACACCGCAACCGCACAGGGCCTGACAGACCAGCGCCACGACGTATCAGTCACCGACTGGAACGGCGACGGCCGGCTGGACCTCATGGTGGTGCACAAGTCCGGCGCCGCCAGCGGCCGCACCGAAGCAGTCGTGCTCGGCGGATAGCGCACCCAGCCGGTCAGAACCGGCCGCCGCCTCCCCGGCGGCCGCCACCGCCGCCCCCACCGCCTCCGGTGCGGCGGGACCGGGAGCCGCTGCCGCCGAACCCGCCGCCCCAGGGCCCCGAGCCGCCCGGCCCGCCGCCGGAGCGCATTCCCCCGGCGAGGATGCCGCCGAGAACCGCGCCGGCGAAGGATCCCGCGTCGAATCCGCTGCCCGGCCCGTAGTGCCTCCCGCCGCCCGACCCGTACTGTCCCGCGCCGTAGTGTCCCGCGCTGCTCCACGTGTTGACGTCGGCCTGTGCGGCGTGCCCGGCGGCTGCGGCCAGTTGCCGGGCCTGTTGGGCTTCCTGCACGGCGGTGGCCGGATCGGTGGCGGCCAGTTGCTCCGCCAGGGCGAGGTGCCGCAGCGCCTCGGACAACCCGGCCCGGGCGTCAGGACCGACAGCACCACGGCGTGTCGTGATGAAGTCGTCCGTCGCGGCGACCTCCGCGCGGGCCACCGGCAAAGTCTGTGCCAGCACCGTACGGGCGTGGCTATCCCGCTCGGCCCGACCACGAGCCGCCGCGAGGGCACCGTCGAGGGTGACGTCGGCAGCCTCCAAGCGCGCGACGATCTCCCTCGGGTCCGGCCGGGCCGCGGCCAGCCCGGCGCGCGCTTCGGTCACCGCCTGCTCCCCGCCGGCAATCGCCGCGCTGAGCCCGTCCGCGTTGGCAGCGTCGGCGGGCACGCTGCGACCGGTCGCCACCTCGGCGGTGATCTCGGTGATCAGCGCCTCAGCGGCGACGATCGCGGCGGGCAGATCGGTGGCGGCCTTCTCCACCGCCGCGACGAGCTGACCGGCCTGATCGACGGCCTGCTCGGCGGCCCGCACCGCCAGCGCCGCCTCAGCCCCAACGGTCGCCGGGCCCCGCGCCCCACCGGCCGGCTCAGCGACCGGGCCGCCATCCGCGACCGGGCCGACATCAGCGACCGGACCGACATCAGCGACCGGACCGGGCGCGTCGGCGCTGGTGACCGGGGTTCCGGCGAGGGCGGCCCGCGCCCTGGCCAGGGCGTCCCCGGCGAAGGCGAGCCGCTCGCGGGCCAGATCCACATTGCCGGCGATCGCGGTCACCGAGGTGCCGCTGTACCGGGCGAGGAGGTCCTGCGTCGTGGCGGCCGCAGCGGGCAGGGCTACCTCGACGGCGGTACGCTGCTGGTCCAGCTGATCAGCGACCTCGGCCGCGCGGCCCTCCAGATCTCGCAGTTCGTCGAACGCCTCCGACTCGGCGTCCAGGCGGGTGTCAGCGGCCTGGCACAGCTCTATGATCTTGGTGAGGGTGCCGCGCCGGGTCACCTCGTCCGGCTCCGGCACTTCCTCCAGGGTCATCCGCAGGCGAAAGGCTTCAGTCACGTCGCGGCGGGCGGAGGCAAGGGCTTCCTGAAAACGTACGGTCGCCGCAGCACCGTATTGAGCGGTGGCCAGGTCACCCTCCCGTTCGCTGGCCAGCAGGTCGTCGTCAAGCTCGATGAGCAGCGCGTTGGCCTGATTCGCCAGATCGGCCGTGCTGCGACCGGAAGCGGTGGCCGGGCTGCCCGGTCCGGCCCCGCCCGATACGACTCCATCCGGTCCAACTCCACCCGGCCCGGCTCCACCCGGCCCGGCTCCACCCGGCCCGGCTCCACCCATTCCGAACGCCGACGGTCCGGCCGATGCCGCTGCTGCACGGCGCCGCCGGCGGCGCAGGAGGGCCCAGGCCAGAGCTGCGACCAGGACAGCGCCGAGTACGAGCATTGCCAGACCGGGTCCCTGGCCGGAGCCGGTTGCGGCATCCTGGTAACCCTGTGCCGCTGCGATCACCGCACCGGACCAGTCCTGCCGGGCGAGGGCGGGCTCGATGCGGGTGCGGGCTACCTCGGTCAGCTCGGCGGTGCTGATGCGGGAGTCTTCGGGGAACGAGTAGGCGTACGCCCGATCTTTGGTCGCAACCGCGAGCAAGGCATCTCGATCGCCCAGATCGCTCAGCCGGGCGGTCTCGTCGGTCCACTGCTGCGCGGGCGTGCCGTCGAAGGAGTCGACCATGCTGACGAACAGCTGGATGCCCGTCTCCTGCTGCAGCTGCTGCAGCGCCGCGTCCACACGGGCGCGGTCGGTCAGGACCCCGCCGGCGTCGTTGACCTGGGCCGCGAGCCGTCCCGGTTCGTCGGCGTGAGCGGCCACCGGCGGCATCACCAGACCGGCGATCAGGACAACGAGCGGCACGACCATCATGCGCCAGGGGATCACAGTCACCAGTTCAACCTAGGGCGCGGCCGTGGGCTTCGCGCGCTGGAACCCACGGCCGGGCGGCCCCAGCCGTAGCCCAGCCACCTCACCACGCCCCCGAAGGGTGCCACGCCTACGGCTCACCCCGACCAGCCGTAGCCCAGCCACCCCACGGCCACCGACTGCGGCCAACGTGTGCAACCAACTGCACGCGTTACGGCCAACGTGTGCGGGCATAGCGCTGCTTGAGGGCGCCCGACTTCCGCCGACGACCCCAAGCGGGTCACGACCCGAGCAGAGCCCACCCAAGCCACGCCCGAGCCGCGCCCGAGCCGCGCCCGAGCCGCGCCCGAGCCCAGCCCAAGCCGCGCCCGAGCCGCGCCGAGCCGAGCCGAGCCGAGGTCGATCGTGAGTGCGGGTCAGGCGATGCGGGCGAGGTGGTCGAAGTGGATCTGGCCGTGCAGGGGGGCGCCGCGCAGCAGCCGGCCGATCTCGGCGGTGGCGAATTCGCCCAGCCGGCTGACCTCGCGCCCTTCGGCACCCGCCAGATGCGGCGTGACGAAGACGTTGTCCAGCTGGAACAGCGGATGGCCGTGTGGGAGCGGCTCCGGGTCGGTGACGTCGAGCAGTGCGGAGATGCGGCCGGACGCGCACTCCGCCACCAGCGCCTCGGTGTCCACGAGCGAACCCCGGGCCGTGTTGATCAGAACGGCGCCGTCCGGGAGGAGGGCCAGCCTGCGGCTGTCGATCAGGTGGCGGGTTTCGGGCAGGGCGGGGGCGTGCAGGCTGATCAGGTCGCTGCGGGCGCAGAGCGAGTCGAGGTCGGCGTGGTCCGCGCCGAGCGCGCGGGCCTGTTGGGGTGTCACGTACGGGTCGGCGAGCAGCACGGTGACGTCGAGGTCACGCAGGCGGTCCAGGACGAGGCGGCCGACCCGGGAGGCGCCGACGATACCGACGGTGGAGCCGATCAGGCCGGGGCCGCGGACGGCGGGCCAGGAGCCCTCGGGTCGTTCGGCGGCGTAGCGGCGGGCCCGGGCGAAGACCTCCTTGGCGCCCAGGACGAGGGCGGCGATGGTGAAGTCGGCGACCGGGAGGGCGTTGGCCTGTGCGGCGGAGGAAACCACGATGCCGCGTTCGAAAACCGCTCGGTCGAGGTGCAGCTTGACGGTGCCGGCGGCGTGTACGACGGCGCGCAGGCGGGGGGCGGCGGCCAGGGCGTCGACGTCGATGCGGGGTGCGCCCCATCCGCTGATCAGGATCTCGGCGGTGGCGAGCGCGGAGCGGGCGCCGGGTGAGGTGAACTCGGTCAGGGCGGCGTCCGGGTCGAGGTGGACCAGCCGGCACAGCCGGTCGAGGACCGGTGCGGGGAACGCCTGCCGGCGCGCTCGGTCGGAGAGCGCGAAGACCGCGACGGGGCGAGGGGGCACGTCGACACCTCCAAATAGATAAAACGTTTTCTAGCACAGTGTCCGAGAGATATGCAGCTCGTCCTGCGTACAGATGAAGGATGTTGATCGATGTCTTGACCGTCGATTGAAAGCGTTTTATCTTGTGACCACCTCGTTTCCGCGGGGTTAAGATCACGAAAGGTGAAGCCCGGATGGTCATGACCCGGGTCCCCCAGGGCGCCGAGACCGGACGCGAGGCGACCGAGACACCGCCGCGGCCGGGGCGCCGGGATCGCTTCCGTGCCGACCGGGTCCTCCTGCTGCTTCTGCTGCCCGGCTTGCTCTACTTCCTGGTGTTCCACTACGGAGCGCTCTTCGGCAACGTGCTGGCGTTCCAGGATTATGTGCCGTTCCTCGGCGTTCGCGGCAGCGCCTGGGTGGGTCTCGCCAATTTCGAGCGGATGGCCGCCGACCCGCTGTTCTGGAGCGCGGTCGGCAACACTCTGATCATCGCGCTGCTGCAGCTGGCGTTCTTCTTCCCGGCTCCGCTGGCGCTGGCGCTGCTGCTGCACAGCATCGTCGGCGACACCCTGCGCCGGTTCGTGCAGAGCGTGGTCTACCTGCCGCACTTCCTGTCCTGGGTGATCGTCATCGCGCTGTTCCAGCACATGCTGGGCGGCGCGGGCGTGATCAACGGATGGCTCGCCGACCTCGGCGTCGGCGGCATCTCGGTGATCGGCAACCCGGACGCCTACAAACCGCTCGTCGTGGCGCAGGTGATCTGGAAGGAGTGCGGCTGGGCCACGATCATCTTCCTGGCCGCGCTGTCGCAGGTGGACGAGCAGATGTACGAGGCGGCAGCTCTCGACGGCGCCTCCTGGTGGCGGCGGCTGTGGCACGTCACCCTGCCCGCGATCCGCCCGGTCATCATCCTGCTGCTCGTGCTGCGCCTCGGTGAGTTCCTGTCGATCGGCTTCGAGCAGTTCTTCCTGCAACGCCAGTCGGTCGGCGCCGAGGCCGGTGAGGTGCTGGAGACCTTCGTCTACTACACCGGCTTCGCCTCCGGCGACTTCGGCTACGCGGCGGCCGTCGGCCTGTTCAAGGGCGTCATCGGCGTCGCGCTGATCTACGCGGCCAACAAGGTCGCCCACCGCTTCGGGGAGCAGGGGGTCTACCGGTCATGAGGCGAGCAGGGCGTCTACCGGTCATGAGGCGAGCAGGGGGCTACCGGTCATGACCAGGCACGCGTATCCGGCCTGGCAGGGCCGGCCCACCGTGGCGGTCCGCATCGCCAAGGGCGTCGCGCTGGCGATCATCGTCGCGCTCGTCGTCTTCCCGCTCTGGGCGGTCGTGTCGACCAGCCTGGCCGACCCGCAACAGGTCATCGACAACGGCGGCTGGGTGATCTGGCCCGAACGGCTGTCGTTCGAGGCGTACGCCGAGATCCTCGACGGTGGGATCGTCACCCGGGCCCTGCTCGTCAGCGCCGGGATCACCCTGGCCGGCACTGCCCTGAGCCTGGTCTGCACCATCGGCCTCGCCTACGCGCTGAGCCGCCCCCGGCTCTACGGCGGCAAACCGATCCTGCTGCTGGTGCTGTTCACCTTCCTGTTCCCGCCCGGCATGGTTCCGCTGTTCCTGGTCGTGCAGGAGACCGGCCTGTTCGACTCGTACGCGGCGCTGATCCTGCCGTTCCTGGTCAACGTGTTCAACCTGGTCGTGATGCGCGGCTTCTTCCAGTCCATCCCGGACGAGCTGCTCGAGGCGGCCCGCCTGGACGGCGCCGGTGAGTTCGCCATGCTGCGCCGCATCGTGCTGCCGCTGTCCAAGGCGGTGATCGCCGTCGTCGGCCTCTTCTACGCCGTCGCCTACTGGAACCGCTTCTTCGAGGCGATCATCTACTTCAACGATCAGACGAAGTGGCCGATCGGCACCGTCCTGCGCCAGTACGTCACCGGCGGAGCCGCACTCGCCGAAGCCGGCGAGGCGGACGTCTCCTCACCGCAGTCCATCCAGATGGCAGTCGTCGTCCTGGCGACCCTGCCGATCGTCTGCGTCTATCCGTTCCTGCAGCGCTACTTCGTCAAGGGCGTCCTGACCGGAGCCCTCAAGTCATGAAAGGCTCACCATGAAGCGCCGCTCCCTGATCGCCGCGGCAGGCGCCATCGCCGCGGCTCCCGCCCTCGCCTCATGCAACGGTGGCGGTTCCAGCCGCGGGAACGTGGGCAACGCCGGCAAGGACCTCGTCCCCTGGCCCACCTACGTTCCGTTCACCGGCCCGGCACCGGACGCCCCCGGTGACGACGCCGTCGGCATCCAGCCGCTCTATCTGAACTATCCGGCGCAGCTGGCGCAGGCGGTCGCCGAGGCACCCGGTGACGGCTCCGAGGTCACCGCGATGGTCGTCACCTACGAGGCGCCGCCGAAGCCGCTCGAGCAGAACAGTTACTGGCAGGCGATCAGCAAGGCCCTCAACATCAAGCTGAACCTGGTCGTGGTGCCCGACCCCGAGTACGCCCAGAAGATGACCACCCTGATGGCCGGCAGCGGCGACCTGCCGGACATCGTCATGTTCACCAACCTCAACCTGCCGCGGCGCGCCGAGTTCATCCAGCGCGTCTGCGCCGACATCTCGGACCTGGTGGGCGGGGACGCGGTCAAGGCGTACCCGAACCTGGCGAACATCCCCGCCTACGCCTGGCAGGGGATGGGCCGCATCGGCGGCCGGATCCACGGCGTGCCGCTGGAGCGGCCGATGCCGGCAAACAGCATGTTCGTCAACCGGAGCCGGCTCGACGAGGTCAAGGCCCCGCTCGACTGGAACCACGACCAGTACATGTCCGCGATGCGCGACCTCACGTCCGGGCGCCGCTGGGGCACCAGCTGGTACAAGACCCTGTTCGGCGGTCTGAGCGGCATCACCTTCCACGCCGGGACGGCGGGCGCGCCGAACGGCTGGGCGGTCCGGGACGGCGCTTTCGTGCACACCGCCACGACGCCGCAGTTCGAGCAGGCGCTCGGCGTGATGCGCGAGCTCACCTCCGCGGCGGTGCACTACCCGGACAGCCTGACCGCCAGCTCCACCGACATGCAGAACAACTTCTACAACCAGACGGTCGCCAGCCTGCCCAACGGCTTCGGCTTCCTGGCCCTGCCCAACCTGCTCAAAATCAACAACCGGTTCACGCTGGGGCTGGCCCGCCCCTACTCGCCGCAGGCCACGGCCTGGCGCGGCACCGGCAACTTCGGCTTCGCCACCTTCAAGAAGGCGGATCCGGAGCGGATCAAGATGCTGCTGCGGATCTGCGACTACCTCAGCGCCCCGTTCGGCACCAGGGAGTACGAGCTGGTCAACTACGGCGTCGAGGGCAAGCACTTCACCAAGGAGAACGGGGTCGTCACGACCACGGAGCTGTTCAAGACCGAGAACAGCGCCACCGTCCCGGTCCGCTACATCGGCACCGCACCGACAGTGCTGCACCTGCCCGGGTTCCCGGACGTGGCCAGGGCCGCCTACGACTGGGAGAAGGCGGTGATGCCGCGCAGCGTCGCCAACCCGCAGCTCGGCCTGCAGTCGGCCACCCAGTCGGCCAAGGGCAGCCGGTTGGAGCAGATCCTCGGCGACGGCATCGCCGCGATCACTTTCGGCCGCCAGCCGGTCTCCTCCTGGAAGGACACGGTCGCACAGTGGCGGTCGGCCGGCGGGGACGAGCTCGCCGTGGAACTCGCCAAGGAGTATCAGGCGGCCTCCTGACCGGTCAGCGCCCGCGGATCGCGGGACGGACCGAGTCGCGCACCACGATGTGGGTGCCGAGCATGACGTGTTCGGCGTCGGCCGTACCGCTGCCCCGCTCGAGAACGAGGCGGGCGGCGGTGCGGCCGAGCTCCTCGTGCGGAACGTGCACGGTGGTCAGGCCGATGTCCTCGGCCGGGGGCAGGTCGTCGTACCCGATCAGAGAGATGTCCTCGGGTACTCGCAGGCCCTTCTCCCGCAGCGCCTTGAGCGCGCCGGCGGCGACCAGGTCGTTGGCGGCGAAGACCGCGGTGAAGTCGGGCGGGCCGTCCCGCAGGCGCCGCTTCATCAGGCGGTAGCCCTCGGCGCGTTCCAGGGTGCCCTCGACCTCCAGGCCGGGGTCGTGGGCGACACCGAACGCGCCGAGCGCCTCGCGATAGCCGGCGATGCGCCCTTCCGACGTCGTGTATCCGGTGCGATGGGCCAGGTAGAGGATCCGCTCGTGCCCGTGCGACAGCAGGTGGCTGGTGGCCGCCCGGGCGCCGCCGATGTTGTCGAACTCGACACCGACAGCGGGAACGTCCGGGCCCAGCGGCGGCCGGCCGCAGAGGACGAGCTGCGATCCGGCGGCGGCGAGGGCGTGGGCGTACTCCGTCATCCGCGCCTTGTACTCCTCGTCGTCGACGACGTTGCCGACCAGGATCACCGCGTCGGCGCCCTCCTCGCGCATCAGCCGCACGGTGGCCAGTTCGCGGGCCGCGTCGCCGCCGGTGGTGCCGATCAGGCAGAGCCGGTCGTGGCGGGCGGCCTCGGCCTGCACACCCTGGGCGACGTGTGCGTAGTACGGCGAGATCACCGAGTTGAGCACTATCGCGATGGTCTTGCTGGTGGCACCGGACAGCGCCCGGGCGTGCGGGTTGGCCACGTAGTCCAGGTCGCGGACGGCCTTCAGCACCCGGCTGCGGGTGGCGGGCGCGGGCGGATAGGTGCCGCCCAGCACCCGCGAGACGGTGGCGATCGACACTCCGGCCCGGGCGGCGACATCACGGATGGTGACCCGGCGCGGCACGGACTCGGGGCCGCTGGCCTGAGGCATGGGTTTCTCCTTCAAAGGGTCCCGATCGCGGAAAGTTTAACCGGTTACAGTCAGCGTCTCTCCACCCGCGAGCCGGATGCCGACACCGCTCCGGCCGCACCGGGTGACCACCGGCGGCGGGCCGCCCGTGCCCTGCCCCAGCCGGACCAGGCTCACATAGCGGCAGGTCCCGCCCGGATGACGGGCCATCAGGTACGGCACCGCGGAGTACGGCCCGAACGGGTCCGCACCGTGCCGGTCGACGGTGTCCGCGCCGGTGAACCCGGCCAGTCCGGTGATCGCGCTGCGCATACCGCCGGAGCGCCACACGGCAGCCGAGCCGCCGGTCACCTCGCGCTCGGGCGGACTGCTGTCCGCGAGGGCGTACCCGCCGTCCCGCACCAGGTGCCCGGACGGCGCGGTGACCTCGTGAACCCTCAGCTCGTAGGCGCCGTCGACGACCGAGGTGGTGGTCACCCGAACCGCGCCGTCGCGGTACCGCGAGGTCGCCACGCGCCCGGTGACGTCGATCGGCTCGATCTGGCGCCGCATCGAGACGGCACCGTCCGGTGCCACCACCGCGAGGTGCCCGTCGACCGGGCCGGCGATCGAGCCGCTGTCGAGCTGCGGCGCGGTGTGCGAGCTGTACGCCAGCCGGACGTAGTGCGGGTCCGGCGGGCCGTCCGGCGGTGTCTTGGCGGCCCGGTCGCTGCCGTGGTTGAGCAGGCGCACCACCCCGTCGGACCGGGTTCCGTGCAGCAGCCATCCCGGCCCCGGCAGGCTCACGGTGACGTCCCGGTCCTCGATCTCCGCCGGTTCCTCACGCTCGGTCCATACCGGATGATCCGCAGGCAGCAGCAGACCCAGAAAACCCTTGGAAGCCCAATAGGGCGAGGCAGGGCCGGAGTACGCCTGGATCATGGCGGGAAACGGATGGTGCCAGCCGAGTGTGAGCAGACCCCGCTCGTCCGGCGCGCCGTGCTCCACGAAGTGCCGCAGTACGCCGGAGGCGATCCGGCGGGTCCGCCCGGGTGCCAGGGTCGTCCCGCCGGTCAGCGCGCCGAGCCAGAGCGGCGCCACCGTGGCGAATCGATAGGTGAGCGACCGCCCCTGGAACACCGGACTGCCGTCGGTGGCGAAGAAGTGCTGGTAGCCGTCGAGAAACGCGGCGAGCCTGCTCGCGTAGAGGGCACCGCGGGCGGTGTCGCCGGACATCCGGGCCCAGAGGATCGGATACAGGTGCAGGGCCCAGCCGCAGTAGTTGTCGAAGTTACGCCCGGGCCCGTCGGTGTACCAGCCGTCGCCGGTGTGCCAGCGCTCGACGCGGTCCAGCCCGCCGGTGATCTCGCCCGGCTCGTACGGCCCACCGGCCGAGGCGAGGAACTGCTCGACGATCACCTGGAACAGCACCCAGTTGCTGTCCGGTGTGCGCCGGCCGACGAAGCCGGCCAGCCAGGCGACGACCCGTTCCTGCTCGGCGGGCCGCAGCCGGTCGTAGAGCCAGGGCCGGGTCTCGTGCAGGGCGATCGCGATACTCGCGGCCTCCACCAGGGGCTGGGCCATATCGGTCAGCGGCGGCCAGGCGTACGGGTGGGTGGGGTCGGTGCCGGCGATCAGGCCGGCGGCGTACCGGTCGAGCAGTCCACCCGGTGCCGCGCCGCCCGCCCCGGCCACCCGGAAGGCCGCGAGCAGGAAGGTACGGGCGAAACCCTCCAGCCCGTCGCTGGTCACCCCGTTGCGGCTGGGCGGCCCGGGCAGCCGGTACTGGGCGAAGCCGCCGGTGGCATACGGCACCACCGAGGCCAGCAGATGATCGGCGACGGCCTCCCAGTGCGCGCGGGTCCAGCCGGTCAGCGGCGAGCGATCACGGTCCTCGGCGGGCAGGTCCGGCGTCATCGTTGAACCGCTCTCCTCGGTCTTGACAGGCATCGATGTCTCATGTTGCGATCCAGATCTTAAAACGTTTTACAGATGGAATCCACCGCCCCGATGGGAACCGTCATGACCCCACTGTCACGCCGCACCCTGCTGCGCGGCGCCGCCGCCGCCGGCACCGCGAGCTACGTCCTCCAGTCCTCCCCCGCCCGCTCGGCACCTGCCACGGGCACCAAGCTCACCTGGCTGGAGGGCGGCACCCCACCGGCCCTGGCCGCCGGCACCACCTTCGGCGTCGCCTGGCCGCGCGGCACCTTCGGCAAGGATCAGACGTTCGCCCTGGCCACCGCGGACGGCGCCCAGGTGCCGGTGCAGACCTGGGCCACCGGCTTCTGGCCGGACGGCACCCTGAAATGGACGGCACACGCCGTCGGCGCGGAGGTGCCGCCGGCCGCGGAATACCGCCTCGCCCCCGGCACCGCCGCCGCACCGGCCGTTCCGGTGCGGGTCACCGAACGGCGCGACCGCGTCGAGGTGGACACCGGGGTCATCCGCTGCGTGCTCCCCCGCCGCGGCAGCGAGCTGATCTCGCTGATCAGCCGCGCCGGCAGCGACGTGGCCCGCAGCGCCGAGCTGGTCTGCCTGCGCAGCGACGCACCGCACGACGACGAGACCGGCACCGTGTCACGATCCCGGTTCACCAGCGCCGTCGAGAAGGTGACCGTCGAGCAGTCCGGGCCGGTCCGCGCGGTCGTCCGCGTCGAGGGCAGCCACCGCGACCGGCGGCGGCACTGGCTGCCGTTCAGCATCCGCCTCTACTTCTACGCCGGCAGCGACGGCATTCGCGCGGTGCACTCGTTCGTCTTCGACGGCGACGAGAAGAAGGACTTCATCGCGGGTCTCGGCCTGCGGTTCCGGGTCGCGCTCAGCGGCGAGCCGCACGACCGGCACGTTCGCTTCGCCGGCACGGACGACGGCATTCTCGGCGAGGCGGTGCGAGGCATCACCGGCTTGCGCCGAGATCCAGGGGCGGGCGTACGGTCAGCGCAGATCGCCGGTGACGCCACTCCTCCGACGGCAACCTGGGACACCCGGGTCACCAGCCGCCTCCAGTACGTACCGGCCTTCGGCGACTACACGCTCACCCAGCTCAGCGCCGACGGCTTCCGGATCAGCAAGCGCACCAAGCCCGGCCACGGCTGGATCCCGGTCGACAGCGGCACCCGGGCCGGAGGCCTCGGCTACGTCGGCGGCCCCGACCTCGGATGCGCCTTCGGGATGCGCAACTTCTGGCAGCTGTACCCGGCCCAGCTCGACATCCGCGGCGCCGACGGGGCGCAGGCCGAGGTGACCGTGTGGTGGTGGTCCCCGCAGGCACCGCCGATGGACCTGCGGTTCTACCACGACGGCATGGGCCAGGACACCTATCCCGAGCAGCTCGAGGGCCTGGAGATAACGTACGAGGACTACGAACCCGGCTTCGGATCGCCCTACGGCGTCGCCCGCACCACCGAGCTGATGATCTGGGCCCTGGACGGCACCCCGCCCGCACAGCGGCTGGCCGAGCTGACCGGCGCCGTACGCCATCCGCCCCTGCTCGTCGCCCCACCCGCCCACCTGCACGCCGCCGGCGTCTTCGGCGACTGGAGCCCGGCCGACCGCTCGACGCCCGCCCGCGCCGAGATCGAGGACCGGCTCGACACGATCTTCGACCACCACCGCGATCAGGTCGACCAGCGCTCCTGGTACGGGTTCTGGGACTACGGCGACGTCATGCACAGCTACGACGCCGACCGGCACGTCTGGCGGTACGACGTCGGCGGTTACGCCTGGGACAACTCGGAACTCTCCACCGACCTGTGGCTCTGGTACCACTACCTGCGCACCGGGCGGGCCGACGCGTTCCGTTTCGCCGAGGCGATGACCCGGCACACCGGCGAGGTCGACGTCTACCACCTCGGCAAGTACCGCGACCTCGGCACCCGGCACGGTGTCCAGCACTGGGCCGACAGCGCCAAACAGACCCGGATCAGCAACGCCGGGTACAAACGCTTCTACTACTTCCTCACCGCCGACGAACGCGTCGGCGACCTGCTCCACGACCTGGTCGACGCCGACCGCACGTTCCTCGTCCTGGACCCCACCCGCAAGATCCGCACCGAGCCGTACACCCCCGATCCGCACGCCCTGAGCGTGGGCACCGGCACCGACTGGGGCTCTCTCGCCCTGGCCTGGCTCACCGAGTGGGAACGTGGCGGCGATCCCGTCGCGAAACAGAAGCTGCTGGAGAGCGCGCGCACCCTCGCCGCCATGCCCAACGGCTTCATCCAGGGCAGCGGCCTCTACGACCTGGACACCGGCCGGTTCGCCCCGGCCGAGCCGAAGGTCAGCGTCGGCTCGCTCGGCGCGGTGTTCGGGCTGGTGGAGCTGTGCAGCGAGCTCATCGGCCTGACCGGCGACCCCGCCTTCACCGACGCCTGGCTCCAGTACTGCCGGCTCTACAACGGCACCGCCGACGAACAGCGCGCCGAGACCGGAGTCGCGTTCGGCACCCAGAACCTGCGGCAGGCGCATGCCCGGCTCACCGCGTACGCGGCGGCCAAGCTCGGCGACCCGGCCCTGGCCGCCCGGGCGTGGCAGGAGTTCTACACCGGGCACGCGGGATACCCCCGCAACCAGAACTGGGGCAGCACCCGGATCCAGGGCCCCGCCGTGCTCAAGCCGGTCGACGAGGCAGTGTTCTCCACCAACGCGAGTGCCCAGTACGGCCTCGCCGCCATCCAGTGCCTGGCCCTGATCGGCGATCAGCTTCCCGGCTGAGGAGCTGCCGGTGGTGCCGCCCTCGGCCCGGGCGGCGGCACCACCGGTTCTGCCTCAGCGAACCACGGTGACCGTGCACTTCGCGTAGGCGGACACGTGCTGGCTGACCGATCCGAGAACGAGCCCGGCGAACCCGCCGTGACCCCGCTGCCCGACCACCAGCAGATCGGCGCCCGCCGACTCCTCGATCAGGATCTTCGCGGGGCTGCCCTGCTTGACCAGCGGCCGCACCACCACCGGCGGCTCGTCGCCGAGCTCTTCCTTGATGACCTGGAGCAGGTCGTCGGCGGTGCGCTGACTGGGGTCCGGCACGTACCGCTCGGACACGCTGACGCTGCCGACCGGAGGCAACAGCGTGTGCTCCCAGACGTTCACCACGACCAGATCCGCGGCGTGCTCAGCCGCCTCGGCGGCGGCCCAGGTCAGCGCTTTGCGACTCCCGGGTGATCCGTCGACGCCGACCACGATGGTCTGCCAGTCACTCATCGTCGTCCCTCTCTTGGAAGCCGATGTCCGATGACTCCCACAGTGGTCGAGACCCTGCAAGGTCACCATCCCCGCGGATTCGCGGACATCAGCGTTTGTCATCGCTATCTGTTGCGGGGTGGTTACAACAGGCTTAGCTTCGCATCGATGGCCAGGCAATGACCGCGTCGGCCGAAGGGGGTCAGATGACCACCACCACCACAACCGCCGGGACCGTCTCACCGGACGCCGGGCAGGTCGAGCGCAAGCCGCTGATGACGGGCCCCGCCCTGCTGATGATGAACCTCGGCTTCTTCGGGGTGCAGTTCAGCTTCGGCCTCACCCAGTCCGCGGTGAACCCGCTCTTCCTGCTGATCGGCGCGTCACCCGATCAGCTCCCGATCCTGAACCTCGCCGGTCCGGTCACCGGGCTGATCATCCAGCCGCTGATCGGTGCGATAAGCGACCGCACCTGGCATCCACGCTGGGGCCGGCGCCGCCCGTTCATCACGGCCGGCGCGCTGCTCTGCGCGGTGATCCTCTTCCTGTTCCCGTTCGTCGGGGTCCTGTGGCTGGCCGTGATCTGCTTCTGGCTGCTCGACGCCGGCAACAACACCTCGATGGAGCCGTACCGGGCGTTCATCTCCGACCGGCTGCCGAAATCCCAGCTGGCCCGCGGCTTCCTGACCCAGAGCATGTTCACCGGGGCCGGCGCGGTGCTGGCGAACCTGTCGCTGTTCATCCTGGAGAAGGTCTCGCCGCTGCAGAACACCGCCGGCAACGGTGTGCCGTACTGGATGTACGTGTGCTTCATGATCGGCACCGTGTGCATCCTGCTCACCGTTCTGACCGCGATGGCTCGTACGAAGGAACTGACGCCCTCGGACGAGGACCTCGCGGAGATGCGCGCCGCGCCCAAGGGTCTCCACCACGCCGTTCGCGAGATCGCGGACGCCGTCCGCGTCATGCCTGTCGCCATGCACAAGATCGGCGTGGTGTTCCTCTTCCAGTGGTACGCGATGTTCATCTACTGGCAGTTCGTGGCGGTCAGCCTCGGTGAGACGGTCTTCAACACCTCCCCCGAGGAGGGCGGCCCGGCCTGGGAGGAGGCCATCGGCTGGAGCGGCCTGGAGAACGCCACCTACAACTTCGTCACGATGGTCTCCGCGCTCTTCCTGGTCGGCTTCGCCCGGCGGATCGGCGCCAAGCGGGTGCACGCTGTCGCCCTCGGCCTGGCCGCGCTGTCGCTGGTCTGGCTGGCTCGCATCGACAACCAGTACGTCGCGTTGCTCCCGATGATCGGCCTCGGCATCTTCTGGGCCAGTGCGGTGGGCATCCCGTACCTGATGGTCGCCAGCATGGTCCCGGCCAAGCGCACCGGCGTCTACATGGGCATCCTGAACATGATGATCGTGGTGCCGATGCTGATCCAGACACTCACGTTCGGCTGGATCTTCGAGCATCTGCTCGGCGGCAAGGGCAGCAACGCGATCCTGCTCGCCGGGGTCCTGCTGGGCATCGGAGCGATCGCGATGCTGTGGGTCGATCCGCCCGACGAGGCGGACGAGTCGCCGATCGTTCCGCTCGGCAGCAGGCGCAGCATCACCGTCTACGACCGGGTCGTGGTCGGCTCGGACGGCACGCCCACCAGCCTGTACGCGGTGGATCGCGCCGCGGAGGTGGCGCAGGCCGCCCAGGCCCGGCTGGTCGTGGTGACCGCCTATCGCGAGGGTGGCGAGCCCGCCCCACCGGCCTCCGCGTCCGGGGTGCGCCGTGACCTCTACGGCGTCGAGGCCGCCCGGCAGGCCCTGGAGAACTCGGTCACCGGCCTGACCAAGGAGCGGGCACGCTACATCGACCAGCGGCTGGTCGCCGGCGACCCGGCGCAGGCGCTGCTCGACGCGGTCGGGTCGAACCCGGCGAACCTCATCGTCGTCGGTAACCGGGGACTCGGCGCCGCCCAGGGACAACAGCTGGGATCGGTGCCCGCCGGGGTGGTGAAGAACGCCGTCTGCGACGTGCTCGTGGTGCAGACCACCGCGCTGGACGAGGAGCGCGTGCTGGCCGGGGAGACCGTCGAGGAGGCCGAGCCGCCACCTCCGTGACGGCCCTCAGTTCACCAGGTCGCGGCAGAGGGCGGTGGCGCGGTGCACGATCGCGCCGCCGTCGCGGCGGCTGGACACCAGCCCGGCGGCACGCAGCGCGGACAGGTGCTCGGAGGACGACGACACGCTGATGCCGACCTGACGGGCGATCGTCGACGTGGTGTGCCGGCCGGGCGCGGTGACCTGGACCAGCACCGCGCTGCGGGTCCGCCCGACCAGGCCGGCCAGCGGATCGGCACCCGGCCGCGGGCCGTCCGGCACGGCCGGCGGCTCGACCGGATAGACCACCAGGGCGGGCTGATCCGGTCCGGTCAGCACCCGGGGGCGTGGCCCGGCGAACGGCGAGGGCAGCAGGAGCAGGCCGTGCCCGCCGAGCCGGACCTCGCCGTCCTGCCAGGCGCCGACCTCCAGCACCGGCGCCCGCCACCGGATCGCCGGGTGCAGGCCGGTGAGGACTCCGTCGGCACCGGACAGCGCGTAGCGGCTCGCGGCCTCGCTGACGGCCTGGCGGTGGGTGCGGTTCAGCGCCGTCCAGTCCGGTGCCAGCACCTGGTGGAAGTAGTCCCGCATCGCGGTGACGAGGGTGTCCAGCACCTCCGGGTCGGCGGCGGCGAATCGGCTGCGCGCGTCGCTGACCTCGGTGTTGGCGTACGCCGCGGTCACCTCCGCCCGGACGCGTCCGGCCGGCGTGGAGCGGATCGCCTCGAGCCCGTCCTCGATGGACGTCAGGCCTTCCCACGGGGTCAGGAAGTCCGGCACGAAACCCCGCGGCGGGACCAGGTGGTGCAGCGGCCGCAGCGCCGGAGCACTGGCGGCGACCCGGCGGGTGAGTGCCGGAAGGGCGGCGGCCACGGCGGGTTGCCGCAGGGCCTGCCCGGCGAGGAGCACGGTGCCGGCCGGATGAAGCCGGTCGGCGAACCGGATCCGCGTGAGGTCCGCGGGTTCCAGCCACAGGCGCAACATGGGGACAGCTTGCCACCCCTTTCGGCGGTGACCGAAACCGTTGACCGGCCGGAGCCGCTCCCCGACCCTGCTGGCGTGGCGGTCGGCGAGACGAGGGGTGGCCCGTGCACCGTACAAAAATGATCTTGGTGGTGGTGTGTCTGTTGCTCTCCGGATGCGGCGGCGGTCAGCCGGCCGCGCCCGCGTCTCCGGCACCCCGGCCCGCCGCCGGCGACCATCGGCTCACGCTCGACGTCGGCGGCAAGCAGCGCACCTACCTGGTGCACGCACCGCCGGGCTGGACCGGCGACAGGACCGTGCCTCTGGTCGTCGGCCTGCACTTCTACCCGGGCTCCGGCGAGCGCCTGCGGGACATGATCGGGATGGACGCCAAGGCTGACGAGCACGGATTCCTGGTCGCCTATCCGGACGGCGTCTCCGGCGGCTTCAACGCGCTGATCTGCTGCGGCGCCGAGGATGACGTCGCGTTCCTGAAGGCGCTCACCGATCGGATGATCGCCGAGTGGCGGGTGGATCCCGATCGCGTATACGCGGCGGGCATCTCCAACGGCGCCGACATGAGCTTCCGGGCCGCCGTGGAGGCGACCGGCGTGTTCGCCGCGATCGGTGCGGTGAGCGGCGGTTTCGGCGGACCCCGGGTGGAGGCGGCGGACTACGCGCCGAAGCGGCCGGTGTCGGTGGTGACGATCATCGGTGCGCTGGACCAGTATTACGACGTCTTCCGGGCAGGCATCCGGAAGTGGCGGGAGCGACTGGACTGCGAGCCCGGCAAAACCCCACCGAGCGGGGGCGTCGAGCGCACCAGTGCCCGCTGTGCGGATGGCTCTGACGTCGAGGTCTACGTCGTGACCGAGATGGGTCACTCGTGGCCGGGGGCGAAGACTGGGCAGATGGCCCTGCCGGACGCCCCGATCGTGGCGACCGACGTCCTGTGGGACTTCTTCGCCGCCCATCCGCGGCGGCTCTAGCCGACCATCAATAAACGGACTTTAGTCACATCGTACGAAAGTTTTTCATGAAGGCGCCAAAGTTGTTTACTTTGTTTCCGAAAGCTCCTAGCGTAACCGGGCATCGGCAAGACTCGATGTGCAAGCCCGCGTCTGGAGCGCCTCATGAAGAGACTGGTGCTGCTGTCCGCCGCCGCCCTCGTCGGCGTCCTACTTTTCGTTCCACCGGCCCATGCCGCCGTCCCTCCTCAGGAGCCCGGCGTCACCCTGCGCACGTTCGACCTGCAGACGTCCCGCGACTCGATCTGCACGCTCAAAACCGGCCAGACCCCGAACATCGACAAACGCATGTCGGTGATCAACTGGACGACCGCCGCCGACTTCGGCCTCGAGGACCGCTTCCAGTCCGAGGTGAGCGGCAACATCAACATCACGACGGCGGGCACCTATCAGTTCCGCCTGACCAGCGACGACGGATCCCGGCTGTACATCGACAGCACCCGGGTGATCAATAACGACGGGCTGCACGGCGCTGTTGCGGTGGAGGGCAGCATCAGCCTGACCGCCGGCTACCACTCGCTGCGCATCGACTACTTCGAGCAGGGCGGCGGCCAGCAGCTGACGCTCGACTGGCGGCCGCCGGGAGCGAGCGCGTACACGCTGGTGCCGACGACCGCGCTCAGCACCGACGCCGGCGTGGTCCGGGTGACCGCTCCCGGCCGCAAGGAGTGCGAGGGTGCCGGCGACAGCCCCGGCGACGGCCTGCCGCTCAACGCCGTGCACCCCGGGTACACGCTGACCAACCTGCGACCGGCCGGCTTCAACCCGCAGGTCAGCGCGATGGACTGGTTCCCGGACGGCCGGCTGGCGATCGCCACCTGGGGCGGCAGCGAGACGACCGTCGGTGAGGTCTACATCCTCAGCGGCGTCACCGGCAGCACCTCACCGAGCCAGGTCACCTACAAGCGGATCGCCACCGGGCTCCGCGAGCCGATGGGCCTCAAGATCGTCGACGGGAAGATCTACGTCTCCCAGAAGCACGAGCTGACCGAGCTCAACGACACCAACGGCGACGGGACCATCGACCAGTACCGCCGGGTCGCCACCTGGCCGTTCGACGGCAACTTCCACGAGTTCGCGTTCGGCCTGCTCTACCAGGACGGCTTCTTCTACCTGAACCTGTCCGTGTCGATCGACCTGGGCGGCGCGACCACCGAGCCGCAGGGCTCGGCGAACCGCGGCACCACCCTGAAGATCAACCGGTCCACCGGCGCCGTGCAGCACATCGCCGGTGGCCTGCGCACACCGGACGGGATCGGCTGGGGACCCGAGGGCGACATCTTCGTCACCGACAACCAGGGCGGCTGGCTGCCCGCCTCGAAGCTGGTGCAGATCAAGCAGGACCGGTTCTTCGGCCACTTCACCAACCCGGACGGCCCGTTCGACTCGCAGCCGGTCACCCAGCCGGTGCTGTGGCTGCCGCAGAACGAGATCGCCAACTCGCCGAGCACGCCGCTGCTGCTCAACACCGGGCCGTACGCGGGACAGATGCTCTTCGGCGACGTCACGTACGGCGGCATCCAGCGCGCCTTCCTGGAGAAGGTCAACGGTCAGTACCAGGGCGCGGTCTTCCGGCTGACCCAGGGCCTGGAGTCGGGCGTGCTGCGGCTGAGCCAGGGCCCGGACGGCGCCCTCTACACCGGCGGGCTCGGTGCGGGCGGCAACTGGGGGCAGGAGGGCAAGCTGACCTACGGCCTGCAGAAGCTCACTCCCAACAGCGCCGGCGTGTTCGACATCAAGGCCATGCGGGCGGTCGCCGGCGGCTTCGAGATGGAATACACGCAGCCGGTGTCCGCGGCCACCGCCGCCAGCTACCGGGCCACACAGTGGCGTTACGTTCCCACCCGGTCCTACGGCGGCCCGAAGGTCGACGAGGAGCAGCTGGCCGTCACCTCGGCGACGCTCTCCGCCGACCGGCTCAAGGTGACCGTCAAGGTCTCCGGGCTCAAGCCGGGCCGGGTCGTGCACCTGCGCTCACCGCGGCCCTTCACCTCCACCAGCGGCACGTCGCTGTGGAGCACCGAGGCGTGGTACACGCTGAACAGCCTGTCCGACGGCACGACCGTGCGGACCGAGCAGGTCGAGGCGGAGCACTCCGGGCTCAGCGGCACCGCCGGAGTGGCGACCGACCACACCGGATACACCGGATCCGGTTTCGTCGGCGGCTACGGCGCGGTCGGTGCGGCGACCACCTTCACGGTGAACGTGCCGTCGGCCGGCTCCTACCCGGTCTCGCTGCGGTACAGCAACGGCCCCAACCCGTCGGCGGGCGCCAAGACGGTGAGCCTCTACGTCAACGGCGCCAAGGTGCGGCAGGTCAGCCTGGCCGACACCGGGAACTGGGACACCTGGGCCACCAAGGCCGACACCGTCACGCTACGGGCCAACGGCAACACGATCGCCTACAAGGTGGACACCGGCGACGTCGGGCACGTCAACCTGGACAACCTGACCGTCGGTAACGGCACCGGGACCAGCACCGGACCGCGCACCGGCACTCTCACCGGCATCGGCGGCAAGTGCCTCGACGTCGACAACGGCGGCACCGCCGACAAGACCAAGATCCAGCTCTACACCTGCAACAACTCGTCCTCGCAGAGCTGGACCCGGTCCGGCGACACGCTCCAGGCGCACGGCAAGTGCCTGGACATCGACAACGGCGGCACCGCCAACGGCACCAAGGTGCAGCTCTACACCTGCAACAACGGTCCCGCGCAGGTATGGCAGCAGCAGGCCAACGGCTCGCTGCTCAATCCGCAGTCCGGCAAGGTCCTCGACGTCGCGGGCGGATCGAGCGCCGACGGCACCCAGATCCAGATCTGGGACTGGGCCGACGTGGCACAGCAGAAATGGACACACAACGGCACCAGCCGGGTCACCCTCTTCGACGGCGGCCAGCTCGGTTCCTTCCAGAACAGCGACGGCAGCGCGCCGACGTGGCCGATCTCCGGCGGTTCGGCCGAGGTGCTCGGTGGTGACATCAGGACCAAGCAGGCGTACGGGGACTTCAAGCTGCACGTGGAGTTCTGGCTACCCAATCTGCCCGCCGACGTGACGGGTCAGACCCGCGCGAACAGCGGGATCTATCTCCAGGACCGTTACGAGCTCCAGGTGCTCGACACGTACGGAAAACCCACCCTGGCCAACGACGAGTGCGCGGCGATCTATCAGAAGCGGGCGCCCTCGGCCAACGCGGGCACCGCTCCGGAGACGTGGCAGACCTACGACATCACGTTCCGGGCGGCACGCTGGAGCGGCACCACGAAGACCGAGAACGCTCGGGTGACGGTGGTCTGGAACGGTCAGACCGTGCACGACAACATCACGATCGACGGGCCGACCGGTGCCGGCGCCGCGGAGTCCGCCGCGGCCCTGCCCATCCGCATCCAGGACCACGGCGACCCCGGTGCCAACGTCCGTTACCGCAACATCTGGATCGAACCGGCGTAAGCAATCCGCCGGCCGGCACCGCGGTCATCGCGCGAGCTTTCGCGTGGTGGCCGCGGTGTCACTTTTAATAGTCTTCACAGATCGAATGACGTGTATGTAAGGTCGGTTCATGCGTACCCGTCTCGCCGCTCTTCTCGCCTGCGTGATGTCACTGACGGTCGTCTCGGCCCCGGCCGAGGCGGCGCGCCCGGCGGTGGCACTCGGCAGCGTCGTGCCCGCACCGGTGCAGGTACGCCCGCACGGCTCGGCGTTCCGGCTGACCGCGAGCACGGTCATCGAGGCACCGCCCTCGGCACGCGGCGTGGCCGGCCGCCTCGCGCAGGCGCTGCGCCCCGCCACCGGATATCGGCTGCCCGTCGTCCACCGGTCCCGGCCCGGCACACCCGCGATCGCCCTGTCCTCGAGCCACTCCGAGGCCCGGCTCGGCGCCGAGGGCTACCGGCTCGGCGTGCGGGCCTCCGGGATCACGCTGCGGGCGAACGGCAACGCCGGGCTCTTCGCCGGCGTGCAGACGCTGCTCCAGCTGCTGCCGCCCGAGATCGACGCGGGCACACCGCAGCGCAGCCGGTGGACGGTGCCCGGCGGCGAGATCGTCGACCACCCGCGGTTCGCCTACCGCGGGGCGATGCTCGACGTGGCCCGGCACTTCCACACCCCCGACGAGATCAAGCGGTACGTGGACGAGATCAGCCGTTTCAAGGTCAACCACCTGCACCTGCACCTCTCCGACGACCAGGGCTGGCGCATCCAGATCGACTCGTGGCCGCGGCTGACCACCGTCGGCGGCGCGCCGGGGACCGGTGTCGACGGCGCCGGCGGCGGCTACCTGACCAAGGCGGACTACCGCGATCTGGTCCGCTACGCCGCCGACCGGTACGTGACGATCGTCCCGGAGATCGACATGCCGGGCCACGTCAACGCCGCCCAGGTGGCGTACCCGGAGCTGACCTGCGACGGGGTCGCCCCGCCGCCCCGCACCGACACCGCGGTGGGCTACAGCTCGCTCTGCATCGGCAAGGAGGTCACCTACCGGTTCGCCGAGGACGTGATCCGCGAGTTGGCCGCGATGACACCCGGGCCGTACCTGCACATCGGCGGCGACGAGGCGCACGCCACCACCGACGCCGACTACGTCGCCTTCCAGGAGCGCGTGCTGCCGCTGGTGACGAAGTACGGCAAGATCGCGTATGGCTGGAACGAGATCGCCCAGGCGCCCGCCGCGCACCGGGCGATCGCCCAGTACTGGGGCCTGGCCACCGAGAACGCCACGCTCACGGCAGCCGTGGCGGCCGGCACGAAGGTGATCATGTCGCCCGCCAACCGCGCCTACATCGACATGAAGTACGACAGCACCACCCCGATCGGGCTGAGCTGGGCGGGTTACATCGAGGTGCGTACGGCGTACGACTGGGATCCTGGCACCCACCTGGCCGGCGTACCGGAGAGCGCCGTGCTCGGCGTCGAGGCCCCACTGTGGTCGGAGACCCTGCGCGACCTCGACGACATCGAGTTTCTGGCCTTCCCGCGACTGGCCGCCCTCGCCGAGCTCGGCTGGTCACCGGCCCGGGACTGGGAGTCCTTCCGCACCCGGATCGGCGCCTACGGCCCCCGGTGGACCTATCGCGGTGTCGACTTCTACCCCTCACCCCAGATCGCCTGGGCGGGGTGACCCGGACCGGGCTCAGGTGGCGGCGCAGGTCACCACCGGTGGGGTGTTGGTGCCGGTCCAGGAGCCGAGCAGCCCGAAGGTCGTGCTCGCCGCGGCGGCCAGCGCGCCGTTGTAGCTCTCGTTGCGGGCCGTCACGGAGGCGCCGGTGCCGGCCATGACCGCGTTCCAGACCTGGCTGACCCGCTGGCCGTTGGCGAAGGCCAGCGTGACCGTCCACCCGTTGATGCGCGCCGCCCCGGCCGTCACCCGGACCTCACCCTGGAATCCACCGGTCCACTGGCCGGTCTGCGAGTAGGCCGCCGTGCAACCGCCGCCGGCCGGCGGAACCGACGGCGACGGCGACGGCGACGTGCTTCCTCCGCCCCACGCGCCCGTGCCGTCCAGCCAGGCCGCGCGCTGGGTCATCCAGGTGCGCATGACCTGCACCTGCCCGGCCCAGGTGGGGCTGGTGTCGGTGATGAACGGGCCGATCATCCGGCTGCCCAGGTTCGGCCAGCGCTGGAAGTTGCGCTGCGCGGCGGCGGTCAGCGGAGCGGTCAGCGCGTCGACGCGGCTGCTGAGGGACGCGGTGGAGAGCGGGCCGCGGCGCAGCGACTGCCACCGGGCCTTCAGGTCGTTCTGGAACGCGGGGTCGGTGAGCAGGATCCGGAACCAGTCGTTGGCCTGCGGGGTACGGGTCTGCTGGTACTGCCATCCGGACGTCTGCTCGTTGCCGAAGAAACCGCCGGTGCCGAAGGTCAGGTCGTAGTCCCACAGCGGCCCGGCCACGATCGGGCCCTCCCGGTCCTTGTAGAAGTACGTGCTGCGCAGGTAGGAGTCCATCTCCCGGCTCAGCTCGTTGAGGATGATCAGGTCCACCCAGGACCCGGTGTCGATCCAGGATCGGTAACCGGTCTGCGGATCGGCGAACCCGGGGCTGTGCAGCATGTCGTGGAACTGCTGGAGGTACTGCGTCAGCCACGCCTTCTGCTGTGCGTTCAGCGGCGACGGGTCCTCGACCTCGAGGTAGTTCCAGCATGTCGCCGGCGACCCGGTACAGGTCAGCGTGGGCTCCTCCGCGGCGAGCCACTCGAACTTGAAGATGTAGCCGCCGGCGATCTTCGGCAGCGTGGTGTCCTCCTCCTCGAGCTGTTTGAGGTCGAGACGGTTCTTACTGTTCTTGATCGTCTCGACGATCATGTAGACGCCCTGGTAGTCGGCGGCGGCCACCGGCGCGGAGTCGGTGTTGAGGTAGAGCTCGACGAACCGGTAGCGCGGTGTCACCAGGCCCATCTCGCGGCCGAGGTCGTAGGCGAGCGCCTCGCGGATCAGCGATTTGTCGCTGAACGGCCCGCGCAGCACCCAGTCCGAGTCGGCCGGCATGCCGAGCACCTCGTGATCGGCGTCGTCGTCGGCGTTGTCGCGGAACTCCAGCCGGTACGGCGCCTTGTCGAACATGGCCGACGACTGGCCGCGCAGGTGAATGCCGGTACGGGTGGCGACAGCGGGTGCCGCCGACAGCGAGGTCCGCCCGGCAGCGGTGTCGAAGACCATGGCGGCGGCGTCCACGTACTCGCGCCCGGGTTTGCCCTTGCCGTAGGCGTCGATCAGCACCAGCGGCAGGTCGTGCGCGGTGTCCACCGTACGGGCCACGTAGAGCCCGGTGCCGGGTGCGCCGGTGGCCGCGCCGTTCACGTACGCCTGCGCCCGCAGTTGGGTGGTTCCGGTCAGGTTCAGCGGCCGGCCGGGGTAGACGGCGGACGCGGCGACCGGCCGGCTGCCGTCGGTGGTGTACCGGATCTCGGCGCCGGTGACCGCGCTGCTCAGCGCCACCGACACCGAGCCCTGGAACGTGCCGCTGGGCACCGAGAAGGTGATGTCACCGCTCAGTTCGTCCGCGGCTGCCGCGACGGCCGCGACTGGGACGGTCACCGTCGAGACGAGCATCCCGATGATGATCAGGGCCTTCGAGAAGCGCCTACCCATGGATCAAGTCCTCTCTCGCAGCGGTGAAGTGGCGTCTGAGCACCCGCCGCCAGGGCGCAGCCGGCAGGTCGGCGCGGAGGGCGGCGAGCCCGGTGGCGTACTTGGAGACGGCGACGGGACGGTGACCCCGGCACCACAACCGGCGGTCGGCGTCCGAGGCGGCCGCGGCGGTCTTGGTCTCCACGATCGCGACGCCGGGCAGCCGCAGCTCGCGGCCGCCGGCGGTCCAGCACAGGGCGGTGTCGACGGTGACCCGGCTGTCGGAGCCGGGCAGCAGCAACGCGAACCGCAGGTAGGCGGTGCGCAGGGTGGGTGTGAGGCCGGCGCGCTCGGCGGGCGTCAGGCCGTGCCGGGCGAAGACGTCGTCGAGGAAGGCGTGCCCCGCGCCGGCGATCAACTGACCGGGTACGTGCGGCGCCCGGTACTTGACCGTGCTGCCGCGGGGACCCGGCACCTTCACCTCCAGGAAGCAGGTGCCGGAGTCCACGTACGTCCGTGTCCTGATCTTGAATCGGCGGCGGTGCCGGTAGGCGGTCCGCAGGTAGCTGACCAGGTCCGGGGTGTCGAGGTAGAGCGACTCGTAGGTGAAGTGCCGGCGGCCGTCGATCTCGAGGACCCGGGCGTCCGGCGCCAGCGCCTCCAGCAGCCACCCCGCCTCGCCGAGCGGCACCATGTACTTGCGGTCGAACCGGCTCTGCAGGGCGGCACGCTCCTCTATCTCGGCCAGTTCGACGGGGGGAAGCGCCGCCAGCGTGCCGAAGGCGGCGGTCGTCGTGGTCATCGCCGGCCCGCGTAGGTGGGCGGGCGCAGCGGTGCCACCGGCTTGCCGGGCAGGATCACGTACCGGACGTCGGCGACCGTGGAGTCGTTGATCAGGTCGACCCGCAGCAGCCGGGCCGAGTGCACCTTGGCGCCGAGCAGCTCCTCGAGCCGGCGGACCAGCTCGTCCTCACCGGTCACGATGGAGTCGAGGACGATGATCTGCTGGCGGTACCGGCCGAGCAGCCACCGGTTGTCGACGATCGCCAGCACGACGAGGATCAGGCCCATCAGGGCGATGTTGCGCCAGATCGACACGGTCTCGAGGGCGCCCAGCAGGCCCAGCGCGAGCGCGGAGAAGAAGTAGGCGACCTCGTGCTGGTCCAGCTCGGTGGATCGCAGCCGGATGATCGACAGTACGCCGAACAGCGCGAACCCCAGCCCGAGACCCGCTCCGGCGCCGCTGGTGCGCAGCGCGTCGGCCACGGCCAGCACCCCGATGTTGACGGCGAAATAGGCAACCACGAGGTCGCGGCGCCGATGCCGCGGGAAGTACAGCCCGAGCACCAGCACGGTGATGGCCACCAGCTCGGCCCCGAGTAGGGCGAATTCGGACATGGTCCGGTCCTCCTGCGAGCGCTGAGAAATGTTTCGGAAGTTTCGGTAAACATCCGGAACTTCGCTCGAAGGCTAGGGTTAAAAATAGATGAATGTCAATGCTTTGACGTCCCTCGCGCCTTCTCCGGCACGGCTGAAACTTTCGGGGATCGGCAGCGCCGAAAGCGTCCGGGGATCGGAGTGGGGTGACCGATACGATCGCTGCGGAACATCAGGCGACAACAATCGGAGGTCACGTGGCACCGGATGACATCTCGCGCGGCGAGGCGGAACGCCTTCGCGGGCTCGACGAGGCGGCCCGGGTGGCCCGGACGTTCGAGGTCATCGGCGACAAAGGCGCGCTGTGGGTCTGGGGCGACGAGGACGAGATCCTGTTCACCGAGGACGCCAGGCGCCGGACCCTGCTGCCGATCTGGCCACATGCGACGGTGGCCCGGCTGGAGAACGAGGGCGAGGTCGACGGCGAGCACGCCATCAAGATCAAGGCGGACGTGTTCCTGAAGGAGTGGCTGCCTCAGCTCGAGGGGGACGACGCCGACATCGCGATCTTCCCGGTCGAGGAGCGCAGCGCGGCGGTCCTCACGCTCGCCGAGTTCCGCTCGCGGCTGACGTCCGCACTCCGGCTGAACTGACGCGGACCCCGGCCCAGGACGTCAGCCCCGGGCCGGGGCACCACTGCGGTTGAGGGTCAGGCGAAGGTGACGTCGCTGCACCACATGTAGGTCTGGTCGGCGTGCGAGGCCTTCCACATGACGAACACGATGTGCTGCCCGGTGTATCCGGACGTCGAGACGTTGAACGTGATGTCCTTCGCCGGCGCGTACCTGCCGGTCGTCGTGATGAGGTCGAGGTTGCCCCAGCCCAGGCGCTGGGTCTTGGGGTCGAACCCGTTCTTGCTCACGTAGACGCGGAGGAAGTCGGCACCGTGGCTCGCCTGGTCGTACAGGTGAACCGAGAAGTTACTGCCGATGGTGGTCGTCTTCCACGCACCGGGCTGGTTCAGGCTGTCGTTGCGGGCCAGGCCATTGCTGCACAGCTGCCCGTCGGGGGTCGCACCCTGGTAGTTTCCGCCGAGGCCGTCCCGCAGCGCACTCATCCAGTTCCACATGGTGTCGGGGTTGGCCTGCCACGCCTGCCAGCACATCGGATCCTGTTGCTGCATGGCCGGGTCCATGTGGTGGGTTCCCCAGGACGACCAGCACTGGTAAGCGCGGGTCGCCGGGCCGACGATGGTGCCGTGTGCCTGAGCGGCACCGGCCCACGGCAGCAGACCGACCACCAGCGTGAGGAGCAGGACAAGCACGCGAAGGGGCTGGCGGGGGGCCGACCGGGATCGCTTGCCGGATTTCTCGAGCTTGTTGAGACGCACTGTACGTCCTCCGTTCATCGACTTTGGTCAATGGGAGCGCTCCCAACAGTGAAGCAGCTATAGCCGGAAATATCAACAATGATCTAACTTCCGCGAGTGTGCCGAGTTGTCCCGACTCAGTAGGTTCCCGGTTTGCCCGAACCCGGTGAATCGCCTGGATAGCATGGTCGCGGAGGCCGACGTGAGACTGCTTCGCCGTATGCGGGTGACGACGCGCCTGGTGGCCGGATTCCTCCTCATGGCGCTGTGTGTGGTGGCCATCTGGATGGCCGCGGTGTGGTCCGCCGACAGCACGCGGGAGACCGCACAGGCCCTGTCCCGGTCCCAGGCCCAGCTCGACGCGGCCCAGCAGCTCAAATACCGGGTCACCGACATCAGCGGCTGGCAGGCCGGCTACGCGTTCAACATCGTGCGCGGGGCGCCGCACGCGACCTCGGACACGGCGCCCGAGCGGGCCGCGTTCCTCTCGGCGATGGACAACTTCGTCACCGAGCTCGACGAGGCGGCGGCACTGCCGCTGACGCCACCCGAGAGGGGGGACGTGGCGACGATCCGGACGGCGTTCCAGAAGTTCCAGGACCTCGACGACGAGGTGATCGCCGCCTACCGGGCCGGCTCCCCCGCACAGACCGAGAAGGCCAACAGCCTGGTCGCCGGCCCGGGGCTCGAGCTGTACGCCGTGATCGCCGGCGGTGTCGACCGGCTGCTCACCGGCGCGCGGGAGGCCGAAGCCGTCGCGCACAAGCGCGCCGACGACACCGCCGACCGGACCCGGCGGGTCGCCAACCTGGCCGGCTCCCTCGCACTGTTCGTCTCGGTCGTGCTCGCGATCGTCCTGGCGCTGTCGATCATCCGACCGCTGAGCGCACTCCAGGAACGCCTCGCGGACATAGCCGAGGGCGAGGGCGACCTGACGCTGCGGCTGGAAACCTCCGGACACGACCAGTTCACCGACGTCAGCCGGTCGTTCAACCTGTTCGTCGAGAAGATCGCAGCAACCGTACGCGAGATCCGCGACTCGGCCTCGACCGTCGCACACGCCAGCGAGACCCTGACCACCACCGCGATCCAGATCATGGTGGACGCCAAGGCGACATCGCGGCAGTCCGGCGAAGTGGCGCTCGACGCCGACGAGGTCGCCGCCAACGTGCGCACGGTCGCGGCGAGCTCCTCCTCGATGGGCGGCTCGCTGCAGAAGATCGCCGGTACCGCCGCCGAGGCGACCCGGGTCTGCGAGCAGAGCACCGAGGCGGCCCAGGAGACGCAGAGGGTGGTCGGCCTGCTCGCCACCTCGAGCCGCGAGATCGGCGACATCGTCAAGACCATCACCGCGATCGCCCAGCAGACCAACCTGCTCGCCCTCAACGCGACGATCGAGGCGGCCCGGGCCGGCGAGTCCGGCAAGGGCTTCGCCGTCGTGGCCGGCGCGGTAAAGGAACTGGCGCAGGAGACCGAGGCCGCCACCGACGACATCACGGCGAAGGTGCAGAGCATTCAGCAGGACACCACGACAGCCAACGACGCGATCGGCGGCATCGTCGAGACGGCCGTCCGCCTGGGCGAGTACCAGTCCGCCATCGCCGCGGCCGTCCAGGAGCAGACCGCGACGGCCGAGGAGATGAGCCGCACGATCAGCCGGTCGACGACCAGCTCGGCCGACATCGCGGAGAACATCGCCACCATCTCGTCCGGCGCGCAGACCACGACCAGCGGCGTCATCGACATCAAGCAGGCAACCCAGGAGCTGTCGCAGCTGAGCAACGAACTGCGCGTCCTGGTCGGCCAGTTCCGCGTCTGACCCCTCCCCCATCCCCCTCCTCCTCCCGCATTCGACCCCGGCTGGCCGTGAGAGGCGTCCCCCGGGCCGAAAAGCACCCCTCAGAGCCAGCCGACCCAACCAGCTGGCCGTGAGAGGCGTCTCGCGGGCCGAAAGGCACCCCTGAGAGCCAGCCGGCCAAACCGGCGGGTGGCGCGGCGGTCGGGGCCGCCGCGCCACGGGTGCGGTGTTTCAGGAGGCCGGGTGTTTCAGGAAGCCGGGTGTGTCAGAAGCTGGGTCAGCTTGTCCGGCAGGTGACCGTCGGCCAGGTCCAGTTGCCGTTGGCCATGATCGTCACGCCGAAGTTGTTGCCGTTGCCGTTCGGCCTCGCCGTGACCGTGCCACTCGTACCGCTGACCGAGGCGTTCCAGCTGTTCTGGATGCTCTGACCGCCGTTGAGGTTCAGCGAGACCGCCCAGCTGCTGGTGCCGCTGACCGCCACGTTCAGGTTGAACCGGTCACCGAACTGCTCACCGGCCGACAGCGTCGCCGTGCAGTTGCCACCCGGGTTCCCGGTCGGGCCGGTCGTCGGAGTGGTCGGGTTCGTACCGCCTCCACTGCCCTCGCGGACGGTGATGTCCGAGCTTCCGCTGCTCTGGTAACCCTCGGTCGCCATGATCTGGTAGCTGTGGTTGGTGCCCAGGTTCAGACCGGCACGGGCCCACGCGTCGAAGTGGTTGGCCGTCGTGATCGTGCCCGAGCTGCGCTTCTGCTGGCGCACACTCCAGAACTGGTAGAACGTCGCCGTGCCGTCGATCGACGGCTGGTTGACCCGCTGGCTGCGGTAGATGTCATAGGTACTGCCGTCAGTGGTCACCGACCCCATCCGGGTGGCGCCGCTGCTCGGGTTGTACGTACCGAAGTTCTCCACCACGTAGTACTCGATCAGCGGGCTGCGCGTCCACCCGTACAGCGCGAGGTAGCTGTTCCCGTTCGGGTTGTACGAACCCGAGTAGGTGATCGTCCTGCGGTTACCGGTGGCCCAGCCCTTGCCGCCGACCCAGTTGTTCGTGCTGTTGCTCCAGCTACTGGAGTAGCGGCCGTCAGCACGCAACGTCATGCTCGCGTTGCCGCTGTCCTTCCAGAACGAGAAGTAGTAGCCGTTGTGCGTACCGGTGGTGTTCGAGCTGACCGTCCGGTCCGACTCGGCATACGCGTTCGGCGCCATCACGCTGACGCCGACGGCGAGCACCGCGGCGAACGCGGCACCGAGAAGGAGCCGGATGCGGCCGCGCCTTCTCGGCTGGGTGGGGATGTCGTTCATGTAGATGCTTCCTCCTCGTGACGACTGGCGGAGGCCAGCAGTGCCTGACGACCCGGCGGGGTTGGCGGCGGCCAGGGGAAGGGCCGCCGGACAACAGCGTCATACCAGCGGTGGTGGTGAGTGGGTCGTGATGAACGGGCCCGACGTAATCGAGTTCCGTCGATGGCGACGGTAGGGTCCAGCTCGGCGGCTTGTCAACAACTTCCAGAAACATACCGGTAACCCATACCTGGGCCAGCCTCGTCGTTTTCACCGAGTAAGAGCAGCTCAAGACGCTTTATGGATCATAGGGACGCTGACTGATGTTACGAATACTGAGCCGTGTCGAGCGATAGAAGGGTTCCAAACTCCGAAAGTTTCGGGCCTCGGTCGTCAGCCTGCAATTCCCCGGCGGTGGACACGCTCGCCCTCGATCTTCGCTTCGTGCCATGGTGAGTGGCGTGGCGGAAAGCACGGGGAGCGGCGGGGGAAACGGCGTGCCGGAAACGGAATCCGAGCCTGTCCGCATAGCGGTCGTGCAGGACTCACCCCTCTACCGGGGCGTGCTGGCCGCCGCGATCCGCGCCGAGCCCGATCTGGAGGTGGTCGCCGAGCTGGCCGCCTGGCACGAGGCCACCACGCTCCCGATCCCCGCGGACCTCACGTTGCTCGACTTCGGCGGGGACGACGATCCGCTGCTCGCCGCGGCGGCGATCTGCACAGCCGTACCCGAAACCCGGGTGTTGATTCTGATCGACGCCGACCGCCATGACGTGCTCGCCCGGCTCGCCACCGACGACATGGACCGGGTGGGGTTCGTGACCCGGCGCGCCTCGATCGAGCATCTGCTGTCCGCGGTGCGCAGCCTGGCAGGCGGCAACCCGGTGATCGACCCGGAGCTGATCGCCTCGCTGCTGGTGCAGCCGGAGAACCCGCTGACCGGCCGGGAACGTGAGGTGCTGGCGCTGGTCGCGCAGGGCATCGGCGTCGGCGAGATCGCCGGCAAGCTGGCGCTTTCACCGGGCACGATCCGCAACCGCCTCAGCCGGATCACCACCAAGGTGGGCGCTCGCGACCGGGCCGACGCCGTCGAGCGGGCGCGCCGGGCCGGCTGGCTCTGAGCCGGTCGCCGCCCAGTAACCGGTCATCTCCCGATATCGCGGGCTGGTCTCGCGCAGGCTGTCGTGGTCGCCGAGCAGCGGGCCGTCCGGGTCGAGCAACAGGACCCGGGAGGCCCGCTCGGCGGAGCTGATCCGGTGGGCGATCACCACGAGCGGGCCGCGGGCGGCGAACGCGCGTTCCACCCGCTCCTCGGCGGCCGGGTCGAGGTGGCAGGTGGCTTCGTCCAGGACGGCCACCGGCGCCGGGGCCAGGTAGGCGCGGACGAGCGTGAGCAGCTGACGTTCGCCGGCCGACAGCTCACCGGGGCGCAGCAACGCCTGGAGACCGCCGAGCCGGGCCAGCAGTTGGGCAGCGCCGAGACGCTCGGCGGCGGCGAGGATTGCCCGGTCCGAGGCCGCCGGGTTCAGGTAGCGGAGGTTGTCCGCGACAGTGCCGGGGAAGACGTACGCCTCCTGCGGGATCAGCACCCGGCACCCGGCTCGGGCTGCCGGGTCGAGGCCGGTCACCGGGACGCCGCCGTACCGGACTGTGCCCCGGTCCGGCTCCAGGGTCCCGCAGAGCAGGCCGGCGAGCGTGGACTTCCCCGCGCCGCTCGGCCCGACCACGGCGAGGTGGTCGCCGGGCCCGACGGTCAGATCGGCGTCCCGCAGGACCGGGCGGGCCGCGGCGCCGTACCGGAAGGTGACACCCCGTAACTCCAGCGGCCCCGCGGCCGGCACACCACTACCGGCGCCGGGAACGAGGTCCGGCGATCGCGCGGCCCTCTGCAGCAGCCGGCCCAGCGTGACCACGAACCGCAGGCCGGCGTTGCCGACGGTGGCGACGAACAGGTCGAGGGCCGGAACGAGGACCTGAGCCAGGTAGGTGAGCACGCCGATCAGCGCCCCGGTGCTGATGCCGCCACCGGTGAGCCGCCCGGCACCGGCCAGGACCGCGACCAGCGGCAGCCATCCGGCGACCACCACCGTCAGTGACCGGAAGGCGGCCAGCCGGGCCAGCGCCCGTTCCGCACCGGCCTGCGCGGTGACCGCCTCGCCGACGTATCCGGCGGCACGGTCGGCGGCGCGGCAGGCCGCCACGTCACGGGCCGCGGTGGCCGCCGCGGACACCCGGTCGGCGAGGCGCTCACCGGCCGCCAGATATTCGCGCTGCCACCTGACGCCGAGCCGGAGCGCCACGGCGAACAGCCCCAGTCCGACGATCAGCGGCGGCGCGAGCAGGATCAGCAGCGGCGCGGCCAGGGACGCCGTGCCGAGCAGCGCGGCGAGGACCGTCACCACGAAGCCGCGGGACACCAGTACCAGGCCGGCGAACGAGTCCCGCACCGTCTCGACCTGCTGGGTCATCCGGGCCACCGCACCCGCCGGTACGGTGTCCGGGCCCGGCCGCGTCGCCGTGCGCAGCGACGCGGTGACCACCCGGGTGACCAGGTCGTCGCGGAACGGCTCGACCACACCGGCCACCGCGAGGTTCGTCTGCCGGGCACCCCACGCACCGGCCACGGCCGCGACCAGCAGCACGCTCAGCCACGCCAGGCCGGTCGCCGGGCGGTCACGGAGAAAGCCCTGGTCCACCGCCCGCGCCACGACCAGCCCGGACAGCATCGCGGGCGCCGACTCCGGCACCGACCAGGCCAGCAGCCGGAACACGTCGCCGCGATGGTGGCGCAGCACGACGGCGGTCTCCCGGCCGGCGCTCACGATCGCCCCCCGAAGACCGCCCGGTACTCCGGGTCGAACCACAGCCGCCGGTGCGGCGCGACCGCACGCACCCGCCCACCGTCCAGCCACACGACGGCCGCGCACTGTGCCGCGGTACTGACCCGGTGCGCCACGATCAGGTGGGTACGCCGGTCGTCCCCGAGGAGCAGCCGCAGAATCTGCGCCTCGGTAGCGGTGTCCAGGCTGGACGTGGCGTCGTCGAGGACCAGCAGGCGGCGGGCGTGCCACGCGCGGGCCAGTCCGAGCCGCTGCGTCTCACCGCCGGAGAAGGGCGCCTCGCCGAGCGGTGTCGACGCACCCTCCGGCAGCCGGGACACGAACGCGTCCGCACAGGCGGCCCGCAGAGCATCAGCGACCTCGCCGGGCCGGTCCTGGCCCAGCCCGACCGCGTCGGCGACAGTCGCGCCGACCAGTACCGGCCGTTCGAACGCGACACCCAGCTCCCGCCGCAGCGCCTCCGCGGACAGCTCGGGCAGCGGTACCCCGTCCAGCCGGACCAGGCCCTCGTCCGGGTCGATCAGGCGGGCCGCGAGCTCGGCGAACGTCGACTTGCCGGCCCCGGACCGGCCCACCACGGCGACCGGCCGGCCGCCGGGAAGGGTCGCGTTGACCCGCTCCAGCACCGGGACACCGCCGGCCAGGACCGTGACGTCGTGGAACGTCAGCACGCCGGGTCCGGGCGGCAGGTCGCGATGCCCGTACCGGGGCTCCGGCCGGTCCAGCACCTCGGCGACCCGGCGCATCCCGGCGCGGGCACGCGCCACCCGGTTGAACCCGGCGACCAGGCCGCCGATCCCGGCGCCCATCGCGCCGTACTGGACGGCCGCGAGCAGTTCGCCCGGGGTGAGCCGCCCGCGGGCGAGCAGCAGGCCGCCGACGGCCACCACCGACAGCTGCAGCAACGGCCCGATCAGGGCGCTCTGCCCGGCCGAGCGGGACAGCACGTGCCAGGTGCGGTGACCGGCGGCGGAGAGGTCCGGCAGCGGGTGCAGGCAGCGATCGATCTCGGCCGGCACGGTCCCGGCGGCGGCGATGGTGCGGCGGCCGGTGAGCGCGTCGGAGAGCCGGGCGGCGATGTCGGCCTGCGCACGCTGGTAGCGGAGCACGGCGTCGGAGGTGTCCCGCACGTGCCGCCGCAGGAGCACCGTGATCACCAGCGCTCCGGCCAGGTAGCCGGCAATCAGCCAGGGGTCCAGGTAGGCGAGCACGACGACCGCGCCGGCCACCGGCACCGTGCCCACCACGGCGAGGACCAGAGCCACGCCGCCCTGGCCCGCCTCCGCGGCGCCGGTGAGCACCCGGCTCACCACGTCACCGGTGGCGTCCGCCCGGCGCGCGCCGAGCAGCAGCGTGTGGCGGACCAGCCGGTGGCGCAACTCCGCGGTGCGATGCGCGGGCGCCAGCCCGGCGAGCAGGTCACGGATCGGATCGGCGGCCACGAGCAGACCGGCGAGCGCGAACGCCCACGTCAGCCAGAACTCGGTGTCACGACCGGAAATGATCGCGTCCACAGTGCGGCCGATCACCAGCGGCAGGGACAGCCCGGCGACCGCCGACAGCGTGGCGGCGACAGCGAGCGGCACCAGCGAGCGGCGAGTGGTCACGGGCGTCTCCTCAAGATCACGAAGTCGCGCTCACGGAGTCGCGACGTCGCGCGGCCCCGGGCCGGCTCGTGGCCGGCACGGGGCCGCGTCATCGATGGGGGGCCGATCGATGTCAGTTACAGGTGGTGACGCTCAGCGAGCTGTCACCGCAGAGGAGCAGCGACGCCTGGCTGCCGCCGCCACCACGCTGCTCGGTGGTCATTTCCATGCCCTGCAGGTCGAGGAGTGCCATGAGAGTTTCTCCTTCTAGATCAAATGATTCGAGATTTCGTACGAACGGACGGGTGCTGCCATGGTCAGTTACACGTCGTCACGCTGAGCGAGCTGTCGCCGCACAGCAGCAGCGACGCCCTGCTGCCGCCGCCACCACGCTGCTCGGCGGAGAGCTGCATGCCCTGCAGGTCCAGAAGCGCCATGGTCGTTCACCTCCTCCCCTCTTCGGTCGTGATCGGGCCCACCACGGTCGGATGGGAGTCGAGGAGCGGCAGGGTGACCGGCCGCTCGTTGCGGGCCATCGCCATCGCCAGCAGCACGCCGGCTGTTCCGGTGGCCAGGTCCATGGAGAGCCGCAGCAGTTGCTCGCCGGGGAAGGCCAGCCCGCCGCCGTACGGCAGGGCGTGCCAGGCCAGCCGGCGCACCTGCGCGGCCATGCCGGGGTCGCCGCGCCGGGCGAGGTAGGCAACGACACCGGCGCGTCCCGCGAACAGCCCGGACTGCACGTAGAGCGGAGAGCGGGCGGCCCGTGCGATCGCCACCGACGCGTCCCGGAACTCGTCGTCCGGCCGGTGCCGCAGGTACTGGTCGAGCACCAGGCCGATGCCGAGGCTGCCCTCCGCGAGGTACGGCATGGTCCGCCAGCCCTCGTTGACCTCCAGCGCGCCGTCCGGCCGCGTCACGCAGCGGCGCAGGTCCTGCCGCAGCGCGGTGCCGGCCAGGTCGAGATACGCCGTGTCGCCGGTGGTCTCGTACATCCGCAGGAACAACAGCGCCACACCGCTGGAGCCGCGGGTGAGCCCGGCGTGCGGGTGCGCACCACCGCTGGTCTCCGGCACCGAGCCGACGTCACCGAGCCGGTCCCGGGCCAGGTCCGCGGCGCGGAACGCCGCGTCTCGCAGCCCGGTCTCGCCGGTCCGGCCGGCCAGATGCAGCAGGTTGAGGCCGATGCCGGCGACACCGCCGGCCAGGTCCGGGCCGAGGCCCTCCCACCCGCTGCCGAGGCAGCGTTCGACCAGGTCCAGCGCGGCCTGCCGCTCACCCAGGTGGTCGAGGGTGTACGCGACGCCGTGCAGCCCGTCGAAGAAGCCGTGCCGTGGGTCGAACCCGGGATCGGCGGCGCGTTTGACGAGCCAGTCGCGGTGCTCGACGGGAATGTCCGCGCCGGATTCGGCAAGCGCGTACATCACTCCGGCCGCTCCGTGCGCGAGGCCGAGGCCGCCGACCCGGAACTGCTCGATGTCGCCCGGGTACAACCGGTCGGTGCGCTCGGGTGTCGCACTGCCGAGGATGGCGCGCACGAGCGCTCGGCGGGCCGCGGGCCAGGCGTCCGGGTCCGGGCCGAAGACGGACCAGTCCCGGGTGCCGACCGCCGCGAGCCGTGCGGCAGAAGGGCCTTCAACCACAGCAACGGTACGGTCGAGCAGCTCACGCGGCACCGGAAAGTGCTCCGCGATGACGTCCGCGAGGTGCCGCACCTTGGCGCGGTCCAGCCGCAGCAGCGGGGTGAGCGGCAGGAACAGCGCGATGGCGAGGCAGGCCAGCGCGTACTCGTCGACCGGAGCACCGACCCGGTCGCGCGGCGCGGCGAAGCCCTGGTTGCGCAGGCCCGGCCGGCGCTGCTCGGTGATCGGCGCGGCGACCTCGAAGTCGAGCAGCGCGATCCGGCCGTCCGGCCGCACCATGATGTTGAACATGTGCAGGTCGCCGTGGACGACACCGCGCTCGTGCAGGGCCCTGATCGCCTGCTCCACCTGATCGTGGACGGACAGCGCCCACCGGGTGTACTCCTCCAGCGTGGCGGCGCCGGCGTCCGGGTCGGTGAGCGGGTACTTCCGCACGATCAGCCGGTTCAGCGGTTCGCCGTCGACGAACTCCATGGCCAGGAACTCGTGCTCGCCCAGCGTGAACCGGTCACGCACCCGCGGCGAGAAGCCGGCGTCGGCGACCCGGTCGAGCATCTCGTGCTCACGGCGCAACCGGGTGATCGCGTCGTCCCCGCGGCCGTCCAGCCCCGCGTAGGGCCGTGCCTCCTTCAGCACGACGCGCTCGCCGGTGCGCTGGTCCTCGGCCGTGTAGAGGCCGCCCGCGTTGGAGTAGTGCAGGACCTGGGTGACCCGGTACGGCAGGTCGTTGGTGGTCACCGCGTTGCGGGCGTCCAGGTGCGGCTGGAGGAAGGCGGGCAGCTCGAGCCAGGGCGGCAGGGCGAAGACGGCCTGGCGCCGGTCGGGTTCGAGCGTGCCGTCCGGCCCGGCCAGCGCCGGCACCAGGTCACCGTCGTCGGCGACGCAGTACAGGTGGGCGAAGGCGCCGTACCGCACGTACAGCGGGCCGTCGCCCCAGCGCAGGTCGCTGAGAATGTACGGGCCGGACTCGCCGGTCAGCAGGGCGCCGAGCTCGGTGAGGATGGTCTGCGCGGCGGTGTCATCGGACGGATAAATGGTGGCCAGCTTGCCGCTGGACGCACGTGACGCGTATTTCGAGTTGCGCATGAACAGCACCTGCGGTGAGCGCAGGAATTTGAACGGGATTCCCCGCGGCACGCAGTAGTGCCAGATCGTGTCGACGATCTGTTGCGCGTTTTCCGGCCGGCCCGAGGAATGGATCTTCCACCCCTGCCGGGGCAGCGTCGCGCCGTCCCGGCCGGCGATCAGCCAGTCGTCGTGCGCCCGGATGCTCCACCCGTCCGGCAGCTGCCGGCGGGCGGCCGGGAAGTCGCCCGCCGAACGCTGAACGGTCGCCAGCGAGTCGTAGAACAGCGGGTCAGCGGCACAGTAGGCGTCGTATCGGCGGTCCATCCCGGCCTCCCTTCATCGGTATGCACCAATCCTGTCCGGAGCGGCCGGGCACCGACAGTCGCCGATGTCAGAGGGTGTGGCACACGATTCACGGCGCATTACTGACAAACGCAGCGTTTGACGGAAGGACGCCAGGGAAAAGAGTGGCCGCTCGATGTGCGATCAACGCGCGACGGCGCTACGGTCCCTGATGGACCGACTCGGCGAAACAGGATGGAGAGCGTTCCCGTGGTGACGGCAGAAGTGCCCGATCGAACGGCTGGACGCCACCTGCCCACGGTCCTTCGCCTGATCATCCTGGCGGGTTTCGCCGTGGTGGCCTATCTGCTGGTGAGCGCCGGTGCCGCGCGGGCGGACGACAAGCCGGCGATCCCCGGCGTCAAGGACGTCGTCGAGGCGGTGACACCGGCCCGGGAGGATCCGATTCGGAAGGATTCGGCCGAGGTCACGCGGATCGTCAAGAAGGTCCCGGCAAAGGTTGAGCCGGTCACCCGCACTCTCAAGCCCGTCACCAAACCAGTCACCAAGACGGTCGAGCGCGTCACCAAGCCAGTCACCAAGCCCGTCACCAAGACGGTCGAGCGCGTCACCAAGCCCGTCACCAAGACGATTCGGCCCGTGACCGAGCCGCTGGCCAAAGCACTCAAGCCGGTGACCGCGCCTCTCACCAAGCCGATTGCTGCCGTTCCCCTGCCACGACCTGTTCCGGTCGCGGATCCGGTCATCGCGCTCCCCGACAGCCCGGCGCGGGCACCGGCTGCGTTGCCCGTCGCCCCGATCGCTGTGGCGCAACCGCTTGCTGTGGCGCAACCGCACGCTGTGGCGCCGCCGATCGCGGTGGCGCAACCGCTCGCTGTGGCGCAACCGGTGGCCGGCGCCACGGCCCTGCATCACATCGCACGGCCGCCGTGCGCCGAGCACGCACCGGCGAGCACGCGGCATCACGCCACGGTCGCCGCCACGGGTGGGGACTATCCGGTGCCGGTGACGCTTCCCGCGTACCTCCGGCTTTTGAATTCCTGGATCACCGGCGGAGCGGACCTCGCCCCGCAGGCCTGGGCCGTCACCCCGGCCGCGTGGCTTCCCGCGGCCGACGCGGCCGCCACCGTTACGACCGGCTTCTCGGACCACAGCGGGCGCTGCCCCGCCGGCGCGGCACCGCCCGGCTGACCCTTCCCGTCCACGTCCGGCACCGCAGTGTGCCGGCGGGACTCCGTGCCTTTGTCAGCTGCCGATTCAGCGCCGTGACCACTCCCGGCGAATCGGGCAGAGTGCACGAACCCCGGGAAGGGAACCCTCGTGATCCGCATCATGCTGGTCGCTGACGCCTGCCTGCTCAGAACCGCCCTCGGAAGGGCCCTGTCGCACGAACCGGGCCTCGACGTCGTCGCCGGGAACACCAGCGCGGAAGTGACACCGGAACTGGCCGTCAAAGTCGACGCGGACGTGTTCGTCGTCGACCTGGACACCCTGAACGGCGCGGTCATCGACGCCGTCGACACCCTCACCGAGAACCACCCCGACCGCGCGGTCCTGGTGCTCACCACGGTCGCCGCCTCCAACGCGCTGCGGCACGCCGTCGGCTGCCGGGTCCGGGCGTACCTGAAGAAGGACTGCGACATCGGCGACCTGGCCGACGCGGTCCGGCGGGTGGCGGCCGGTGAACGCTTCATGGAACCGGCGATCGCCGCGTCGATGCTCATCGCGCGGCCCAACCCGCTGACACCGCGGGAACGCGACGTCCTGCGGCTCGCCGCGGAGGGGATGTCCGTACGCGACATCGCCGGCGCCCTGTTCCTGACGGCCGGCACCGTCCGCACCTATCTCTCGACCATCATGCAGAAGGTCGGAGCGCGCAGCAGGCTCGACGCCATCCGCATCGCCACCGAGGCGAACTGGCTCTGAGCTGGTCCTCTAACGGGTGATATGTGGCCATTCCGGTGTGGACCTGGGGGCGGTGGGTAGCTCAGATACGACGTCATCGAGGACGTCACCGAGGCGATACACCGACGACCTCTCAGGAGATGACCACATGGCTACGTCCACCCGCGAGAACCACGACACCACCCACTACGCGCACGGCCGTTCGCGGGGCGAGGAGACCAAGCCCTCGTTCAAGACGAGCGAACTGGTCGTCTACTTGCTCGCCGTCATCGGCGTGCTGATCGCCTCGAACGTGGTCGGCGACGGCTCCTCGAACAACGGCGCCGACTACTTCGCGGCGGACAAGGCATGGTGGTACATCACCCTGCTCACCGTCGGCTACCTGATCAGCCGGGGCCTGGCGAAGGCCGGCAGCCGCACCAACGACCACGACCCCCGCACCCACTGATCTCGCACCCTGATCTCACACCCACTTGTTCCCGCGCTCCACGCACGGCTCCTGACCGGGGGCCGTGCGTGGTTGCGGTTGCCGTGTAGGAGTGGCTGAGCGCAGCACCCACGCCCAGCCAGGACGCTCGGCTGGCGGTCACGCACCTTATCCGGCCGTCATTCCGTGCGTCACCGCCAGCCGCGCCCGCTCGGCTGGCGGTCACGCACCTTATCCGGCCGCTATTCCGTGCGTCACCGCCAGCCGGGCCGCCACCACGTGCGTCACCGCCAGCCGGGCCGCCACCACGTGCGTCACCGCCAGCCGGGCCGCCACCACGTGCGTCACCGCCGGCCGGGCGCTTCGGGTGTCAGTGCCAGCTGGGGGGACGGGCCGTTTGCGGGCGCGGAAGCCGGGTAACCAGGCCGGACACCGCTCGATGTCGTGGCCGTTCCCGCGTGCCTGGCCACGGCGGCCGCCGGTCCCGCCGCGGCCTCATCCCCCCGCAGTACCCCGCTTGTCTGCTCGATGCGTCGTGATGCTCAGCCGGCAAGATCTTAGGAGTCGTGCCATGAGCACATCTGTATCCACGGCGCTTCCCGGCCCCAAGCCGATGATCGAGGCCACCCAGTCGCGCGCGGCCATCGCGATGCTCTGGGTCTTCGTAGTCGGGCCGTTTCTCGCGTTGTTCGCCGCCATTCCGATCGCCTGGGGCTGGGGCTTGTCCCCGCTGGACGCCGCCATGGCCGTCACCGGCTACGTGATCGCGGTCGCCGGGGTGACCGTCGGCTTCCACCGCCATCTCACGCACGGCTCGTTCAAGGCCCGACGGCCGCTGCGCCTGGCTCTGGCCGTCGCCGGATCATTGGCCGTCGAGGGGCCGCCGACCGAGTGGGTCGCTGACCACCGCCGGCATCACGCCTTCACCGACCGCGAGGGCGACCCGCATTCGCCCTGGCGGTACGGCACCGGCGTCCGGGCCCTGGCCAAGGGCCTCTGGTACGCCCACTGCGGCTGGTTCTTCAACCCGGAGGTCACCAACAAGTCCCGGTTCGCCCCCGACCTGCTCGCCGACCGCGGCATCCGGATCGTCGACCGGCTGTTCCTGCCGTTGATCGCCCTGTCGCTGCTGACGCCCGCCCTGATCGGAGGGCTGGTCACCGGCACCTGGGCCGGCGCCCTGTCCGCCTTCTTCTGGGCCGGGCTGGTTCGCATGGCGCTGCTGCACCACGTCACCTGGTCGGTGAACTCGATCTGCCACGTCGTGGGTGAACGGCCGTTCGACAGCAAGGACCGGGCCACCAACTTCTGGCCGCTGGCGATCCTGTCGTTCGGCGAGAGCTGGCACAACAGCCACCACGCCGACCCGACCGGCGCCCGCCACGGCGTGCTCCGGGGCCAGATCGACCCGGCCGCCCGCCTCATCCGGATCTTCGAGAAGCTCGGCTGGGTCTACGACGTACGCTGGCCCGACCCGGTCAGGCTCACCGCCAAGCGCAACGACAGCTCGACGGCCGCACTTCGCAAGGCCGCCTGAGGGTCAGGAGCCGGACGCGTCCGCGGAGGCGAGGAACGCCAGCAGTTCGGGATCGGCCGGCCAGGTCACCCGGTCGGCCTCCTCCTCCGTACAGGTCAGCAACGCCACAGTGACCCAGGTGTCTCCCCGCGCGACCACCCGGCAGAAACCGCCGCTGTCCAGCCACCGCCGCACCACCTCGACCGCCGGCGAGGCTGCCGGACCCGGTCCACTCAACGCGGCGCCGACGGTGTCCACGAACCACCCCTCGAACTGCTCGATCGACCACTTGCGCCGCAGGACCAGCCAGTCGTAGTTGCGGATGTCCTGCGCCAGCCACAACACGTCGGCCGCCTGCTCCCGGGTCACCCGGACCTCGCCGGACTCCGCGAGGTCCGCGGCGAACATCAGCATGCCGTGGTGGCGCTCCTCGACGTTCTTGCGCCAGATCGCCGCGGCGTCGGCGTCGGCGGTCGCCGCGCCGGCGAGGGCCAGCATCACGTGGACCTGGCGGGCATGGGTCTCGGCGAGGTGCCGGGCGTACCTGGCGAGTTTCGCCCGCAGCCCGGTCAGCGCGCGGATGTCGGTGACGAACTGGCGGTCCGGCAGCGCGACCTGCTCGTCGTCACCGGCCAGAGTCACGTCGACGAGGTCGGACAGGAGCTGGCGCTTGTTGCCGAACACCGCGTAGAGGGTCTGGACGGCGACGCCCGCCTCGGCGGCGACGGCGGTGAGCGGCGTGGCCGCATAGCCGGGATCCACGAACAGTTTGGCGGCCGCGTCGAGGATCGCGCGCCTGGTCTGCCGGGCCTGCTCCTGGCGCCGCTCCGAGACGTATCGCCGGTTGACACTCACCGCTGCAGCGTAGTCGCTCATTCAATAGAGCGACACTCTACCGACTTAGCGGTGAGAGCGGGAGATCAGCTGTTGCGGGGGCGGCGGGCCACGGCGAGCAGGTGGGTGGTGGGCCAGTCGAGGGGCCGGCCCTCCGGGTCGGTGAGGGTGGCGACCGGGGCGATCCGGTTGTCGACGACCCAGTCGTTGCGGATCGGTGCCGAGGCCGGGTCCAGCTCGAAGCCGGCCTCGGTCAGCAGTTCGGTCCACTCGGCGAAGGACAGGCCGCAGAACTGTTCCCTCGTCTCCGACAGCCAGTTGTCGACGTAGTCCTTGCGGGTCAGGAAGTCCATCGCCGCGCCCAGTTCGAGGCGTACCGTGCCGTCGCCGAGATCCTCGAAGGTGAATGGGAACGCGAAGTCGGCGGCGAACTGGTCCAGCCGGGCCCGGGTGGACAGGCTCTCGACGTACCGTTTGACCTCGCCCGAGGTGAGCTCGCTCAGGTCTCGCCGCGGCTCGCCGGGGTTGTTGCCGTCGTCGGTGACCAGCCGCAGGCTCACCGGGCGGCGGCGGTCGTCCGGCCCGCACACGTCGCTGTTGATCCAGACGCCGCCGGGCGCGGTGTGGTCGAAGATGCGCCGGGCGAACCGCAGCAGCGACTCCCGCTGCCGGCCGTAGGACCAGATCTCGTGGGTCAGCGCGAAGGTGAGCGTGGTGTCGACCGACCGGTCGGCGAAGATCGCGCCGCCGAGGACGTTGCGCTGGTAGAAGTACACGTTGGCGTTGCGGAAGACGCCCTGGGCCTTCTTGTGCACGCACTCGGAGTACAGGTGCCGGGCGACCTCGACACCGATCAGGTCGCTCTCGTGCAGTCCGGGTTCGCGGTCGGCCAGTTCCAGGACCGCACCGGCGCCGCAGCCGATGTCCACGATGCGGCCGGGCCGCACGTGCTGCCGGACCGCTGACCACTTGCGCTCGGCGGCGCCGGCGAAGGCCTCCACGTAGGTGCGGTAGTCACGGGTCGCGGTGAGGCCGCCCTCGTCACCGACGAGCGGGTCCTCGACGACGGTCCGGACCGTCTCGGCCAGCCGGTACCGCTCGAAGACGTCGACGGTGGCCGGGTGGGCCAGCTTGCGCCAGGACTCGTCGCCGGCGGCCAGGCGCAGCAGCACGTCCCAGGGGCGTTCCGGCACCGTACGCAACTGCGGATCGGCCTCCACCGGCGCGATCGGGAAGCCGAGCCGCTCGTAGAGCTTCGCGACCTCCGGCGTGGAGCAGGCGACGACGGTGTCCGCCGGGGTGAGATCGATCCCGGTGGCCACGGCGATGCTCTTGAGGGTGACCTCGGCGAACGCGTCGGTCGGTGCGGTGTCGAAGATCGGCACGACAAGCGACCGCAGCCCGCTGAGCAGGCTGAACCGCTCGATCGCCGCCTCCCGCCGGTGGTACGGCACCGGGTTGCGCCTGGTGTTGTCGTGGTTGGCCGACGTCACCGCCCACACGATCGTGGCTCCGCTGCCGACGGTTCCACCGCCAGGGGCCTCGCCGGCGGCGGCAAGGCGGTGCAGATAGTCGGCCTGGAAGCGGGTCAGCAGGTGGTGACGGCCGGGGAACAACACGAAACGTGGCGGCGAGTTGATGTCATCCCCCATGGCGTACCGGGCCGGACGGCGGTTTTCGATCATACCGTCCGGCCCGGTACACCACGATGTCGCGCCGGCCGCCGGAGCGGGTCAGCACTCCCGGGGTACGGTCACCGGTCCCATCTCCACCAGGGCCTGGTTGATCTCGGTCGGCGTCGCCAGTTGCCGGAAGTCCGGTCCGACGACGAGTTCGACGGTTTCGCCGTCGAGGGCCGGGTCGAACTGCGAGACCACCTCGTCGGCGAAGTACGCCCTGAGCAGCGCGGCGGAACCGAGCGCCCGTGGACCGTACCGAAGTGTCCCGACCTTGTCCTTGAGGGCGACTGTCGCGGTGCCGGCGCTCTCGGCCCGGGTGAATGCGCGCTGGCGCAGTTGCAGCGTCACCGTCTGATCCAAACCGGTCGGCGTCGCGCCGTTGAAGACGCGGACGGAAACCGCCTCGGGACCGTCGGGGAGCTGAAGGTTCAGCGGTATGCCCGAAGGTCCGCAGCGCGTGCCGTCCACGGTTCCGGGCTCGGCGCTGCTGCCGGGACCGGCGGCGCCGACGGCCGGAAGACGGTCCTGCGCCGTGTTCGTCAGGGCGAAGCCGGCGGCGGCAGCGACCAGGACGAGGGACGACGCGGTGACGGCGATGTGCCGCCGGCGGCGTCGCTGTCCCCGCTGCCGCACCGCGGCGGCCGGGGCCAGCCGCAGTTGCTGTACGTCTGTCTCCAGGTCGAGGATCTGTTCACGAACGGACCGCGACATCGGGCACCTCCTGGGAATCGTCGTTGAGCAGAGCGGCGAGGGCGGCGCGGGCCCGGGACAGCCGGGCCTTGACCGTCCCGACCGGGGTGTCGGTGGTTGTCGCGATCTCGTTCACCGTCATGTCGAGCAGGTAGTGCAGCGCCACGGTCTGCCGCTGCGACTCGGGGAGCCGCTGCAACGCGGCGACGACGGCGACCCGATCGGGCGAGGGGCCAGCGGCGTCGGCCCCGGACCGGCCGAGGCGGGCCTGAGCCGCCATCCAGCGCCGGAAGCCGCGCCAGCGGTTGGCGGCCAAGCGCCAGGCGACGGTACGGACCCACTGCTCCGGGTTGTCGTAGGCGGAAACCTTCGACCACTGTTGCCAGGCGCGCGCGTACGCCTCCTGGGTGATGTCCTGCGCGTCGCCGAGATCACCGCAGACGGCGTACACGTGCAGCACCACCCGCCGGGCCGTGGCCGCGTAGAAGGAGTCGAAGTCCTCGGTCACGGTTCCTGCTCTCTCGCCTGTGTTCGCATATCCCTATACACACCGCACGATGCCCGAGGGTTGCAACCGATCTTGCCTATAGCCCGTAGGCATATGCCTACGTGATGTAGGCTGCACCGATGATCCACGGCACCCTCACCTCGGCCGCCGTCATCGCCGACGCGGCAACCCTCGCCGACGAGGACGGATTCGGCGCCGTCACCCTGTCGGCTGTCGCACGGCGCCTCGGAGTGAAAGCACCGAGCCTGTACTCGCACGTCCGCGACCGGGAGGCGCTGCTCGACGGCGTCACCGCGCTCGCGCTCGGCGAACTGGCCGGCCGCATCGGCGCGGCGATCGCGGGCCGCGCGGGCCGGCTGGCCCTGTCCGGTTTCGCCACCGCCCACCGGGAGTACGCACGGGACGCACCCGGCCGGTGGCAGTCGCTGCAACGCCGTGCCGGCGAGTCCGCCGTCCGGTCTGACGCGGCACGGCAGGTCGTCGTGCTGACCAGGGCGGTGCTCCGGGGCTATCCCGTGCCCGAGGACCAGCACGTGCACGCCGTGCGGGTGCTGGGCGCCACGATCAACGGTTATCTCGCGCTCGAGCGGATCGGCGGTTTCGACCACAGCGAGCCCTCCCCCGAGGTGTCGTGGCGAAAGACCGTCGACGCCCTCGACGCCCTCCTGAACGCTTGGCCCCTCGACTCGGAGGACACCACTTCATGATCACGACACCTGTCACCGCCTCCCTGGTCCGCGGCGCCGCCGAGGTGGAGCAGACCCCCCGCGGTGTCCGGCCGCACCGGCTGCCCGGGTGGGTCCCCACCCAGTTCCCCGACCCGCAGCTGCTGATGGTGGAGAGCCAGCCGTCCGGTGTCCGCCTGACGATGGCGACGACGGCACGAACCGTCGCACTCGTCTGCCATCCGGCCCGCGTGGCCTACCGGGACACTCATCGGCCACGCGGCAGCGTCGACCTCGTCGTCGACGGCACCCTCGTCGCGAGCGCCGAGCTCGGCGGCGGCGACCTCGTCGAGGTCGATCTGCGTACCGGCACGAGCGACTTCCAGCCCGGCGCCGCGCACACCACGACGTTCAGCGACCTGCCCGGCGGCGACAAGATCGTCGAGATCTGGCTGCCGCACAACGAGTCGGTCGAGCTCATCGAGCTGCACACCGACGAGCCCGTCTCACCCGCCGCACCGGACCGCCGGCTCTGGGTGCATCACGGCAGCTCGATCAGCCACGGCTCCAACGCGAGCACCCCGAGCCGCGTCTGGCCGGCCGTCGCGGCCCGCCGGACCGGGGTCGAGCTGCGCAACCTCGGCCTCGGCGGCAGCGCGCTCGTCGACCCGTTCACCGCCCGGGTGATCCGCGACGCCCCGGCCGACCTGATCAGCGTCAAGCTCGGCATCAACGTGGTCAACCTCGACGGGATGCGGCTCCGCACGTTCGTGCCCGCGGTGGCCGGCTTCCTCGACACGATCCGCGACGGGCACCCGGACACCCCGCTGGTCCTCATCTCACCGATCTTCTGCGCGATCCACGAGGACACGCCCGGTCCGGGCGCGATCGACCCCGGCAGCCTCGGCACCGACCAGATCATGTTCACCGCCACCGGCCGGCCCGGGGACCGCGACCTCGGGCGGCTCACCCTCCAGGTCATCCGCGAAGCCCTGGCCACCCTCGCCGAACGCCGCGCCACCGACCCGAACCTGCACTACCTCGACGGCACCCGGCTCTACGGCGAGAAGGACGCCGCCGAGCACCCGCTGCCGGACGCCCTCCACCCCGACACCACCACCCACCAGCTGATCGGCGAACGCTTCGCCGACTACGCCTTCGCCCCGGACGGCCCCTTCGCCACACGCTGAAACCGCACTGCCTGCCCCGGCGGGCGAAACTGCCGGGGCAAGCAGGTGGTTGTCACTCTCCGGACGGCGCGGTCAGGGTCACCCCCAGGCGTACGGGTGTCCCGAAGTTGGGTGTGCCGTCACTGTTCCAGGTGAACTTCTGGGCGCGGGTGGACCGGTTCATGTCGCAGCCGCCGCCCGCCGAATCGTTGGCGTGGTAGACGATCCAGTCCTCGGTGCCGTCCGGGCTCTTGAAGAAGCCGTTGTGGCCGGGCGCGAAGACCCCGTTGGCGTCGCTGCGCTGGAACACCGGGTTGGCGCTCTTGGTCCAGTGCGCCGGGTTCAGCGGGTCGCTGCCGGTCAGCGTGAGAAGCCCGAGCTTGTAGTCGGGACCCCAGCACGCGGACGCCGAGTAGACGACCATGACCTTGCCGTTGCGGTAGAGCGGTTCCGGTCCCTCGTTGACCGCGCCGGTCTGCCGCTCCCAGGACAGGGTCGGTGAGCTGAACCGGACCCGGGAGCCGGTCAGCGTGTAGGGGTTGGACAGCCGCTGGATGAAGTTCGACTGCCCGTAGGAGCCGCCCGCGTTGTAGGTGCCCATCAGGTACAGGTTGCTGCCCACGGTCAGGACGCTGGCGTCGAGCGCCCACTCGCTGCCGAGGTCGGCCTTGAACGTGTACGGGCCCATCGGGTCGGTGCCCGCCGATTCGAGGACGTGCAGGCGCTGGGTCGGGTTGTAGTCGGACACGTTCTGCCCGGCGGTGTAGTAGAAGTACCAGCGCCCGTTGATCAGGTGGAACTCCGGCGCCCACATGTTGCAGCAGCCGTTGGCCCGCCCGGACAGGTTGAAGATCACCTGGTCGGACGCGGTCGCCAGCCCGGCCAGCGTCGCCGAGCGGCGCATCGTGATCGTCGAGTTCCACGTGGTCGTGGCCAGGTAGTAGTAGCCGTTGTGGTACTGCAGCCACGGGTCGGGGCCGTTGCGCTTGATCGGGTTGGTGAAGGTCCGCGCGGCGGCACTCAGCGGGACCAGCTGCCACTGCTGGTTGGCCCCGTCGAGGTCCTGGTACTGCGAGACCTTGGCCCCGTCGGCGGTGGACCACTCCCACGTTTCGAGGGCCTTGCCGCTGTTGCGGTTGATCAGGCGCACGAAGCCGCCGGCCGAGTCGGCGAGCCGGAACTGCTGGCGGGCGTCGTTGCGGTCGGCGTTCTGGACCAGCTGCACGCCGTCGGCCGTGGTGGGCAGGTCGAGGACCTTGCCGCTGTGCACCGACTGCAGCCGGTACCAGCCGCCGCCGGAGTCCAGGAACTTCCACTGCTGCCAGGCGCCGTCGTTGCGGGTGTACTGGTTGATCGCCGCGCCGTCGGTGGTGGCCAGGTTGTAGACGTCCAGAGCCTTGCTGCTGTTGCGGTTGACCAGCACATAGGGGGTACCGGTCTGCACCGTGGCCGCCTCGGCGGCAGTTGTCACAGCAATGGTCCCGGCGGTGGCCAGGGTCAGGGCGGCCACCGGGATGGCGAGCCGGGTGCGGGATCTGCGTACGGGGGGAACGGCCGCGATCATGACCTTCCTCGGGGTGGGGCAGGGCCGGCGGCCCGTGGACCGCCGACACCGCGTCGACCCGTGGCCGGTGGCAACCGAATCGCGGACGCGGGTCCGGATCCATGATGTTGCCCGGGGATGACCGGCTCGTTACGGGTTGGGGACGCATCGATGTTCTCGTTAACATCGAGGATCGTCAAGAGGCGCGGCTCCGCGAGTTAAACCGCCTCAGGAGTCGGCAGCAGTCATTGTTAACGTAAACTTTTGCGCGGACCAGCGCGTTGCGATCTGGCACCTGACCTGCTTTCAGTCACGCTGCCGGCCGCCCGGAAAGGCGCGAAACCGAAACTTGCCGAAAACGTTTTCGTACGCCATGGTGTGCGGGATATGGACGGACGTCGATTCTTTAAGGAGGCGAGGATGCTTCAACGACTACGGCGTACCCCCCTGGCCGCCGCCGTGCTGGCCGCCACCATTGCCGGTGCGGCAGTCAGCGGCGTGACCTCCGCGCAAGCCGCCGCGTCCGGCTGTCGCGTGGTCTACACCGTCGGCAACCAGTGGAGCGGCGGGTTCGCCGCGAACGTATCGGTGACGAACCTCGGCGACGCCCTGACCGGGTGGACCCTGCGATGGTCGTTCACCGCTGGTCAGACAGTGACGCAGGCGTGGAACGCGGCCACGACCCAGAGCGGCTCCGCGGTCACCGCCGTCAACGCCGGGTGGAACGCGTCCCTGGCCACCAACGGCAGCACGTCGTTCGGTTTCAACGGCTCGTGGAACAACTCGAGCAACCCCGTACCGTCGAGCTTCACGCTCAACGGCGTGGCCTGCACCGGCACCACCACGCCGGGACCCACCACCTCGCCGACGGTGACACCCACCTCGGCGCCGCAGACGCCCCCGGTCCGCACCGTGCGCGCCTACTGGCTCAAGCCCACCGACGTGGCGTACGACCAGCGGTACGTCGACGGCATCGCCGGTGTGATGCGCGAAGCGCAGCGCTACTACCGCCAGGAGCTGGGAAAGACGTTCACGCTCAACGACCCGGTCGTCGAGGTCGTCAACGGCGACCACCCCCGGTCCTGGTACGAGAACACTCCCAACGGCAACGAGTGCTACTGGTGGGTGGTCTTCAACATGCAGCAGGAGCTGCTGCGCAAGCTCGGCCTGCGCGCGCCGGACAGCCGCTGGCTCAACGTCGGTGAGATCAGCGCCGAGTCGTCCTGCTCGGGCGGCGGAGGCGGTGGCGGATGGGTGATCCTCAGCGGCCACGACGCCGACGGCGCCGCCGGCATCAACGGCTCGATGAACCGCTGGTACGGCGGCATGGTCCACGAGCTCGGACACGCCCTCGGGCTGCCCGACTCGACCTCGACCGACGGCACGCCCATGTCCGCGTCGTTCTACAACTACCCGAACACCCACTTCAGCCAGGCGCAGAAGGACAAGATCCTGAGCGGCCCGTACGGCAGCTTCCTGTCCTGACCACATTGCGGCGACCGGTGGTGCGACGGCACCACCGGTCGTCCGTCACCTGCCGGATCGGCGCGAGTCGGGCCGCCGCGCCGGTGTTGACGGCCGGCCACGGGGCCGGACCGGAGGAGCATCGACCGGGCCGTCGACGGCACCGGGGCTGGAGAACACCACCGGAGGCACCCTCTGGCCCGCGGGCGCCGGTGGCGTCCAGTGCGGAGCCACGATCTGGGTTCCGGTCACCGGCACCGCCGGCGCGGCGCCGTTCAGCAGCCGTTGCGCCTGATCGGCGTCGATACTGTCGTCAGGGCTGATCCGCAGGCCCGCTGTCTCAGCCAGGCCCACGACATCGGCGGCGGCGAAGGCCCGGGGGCCGAGGGCGCTGAGCCGGCGGGCGAACTCGTGCACACTGATCATGTGCGGCGACGACCTCCTCGGAGTGTGGTTGGCGCTCCGGAACCGAGCGCTGTGGGCGGCCTCGGGGTCCGCGATGACGCAGTACCCCCGCGCGGCCTCGCTGATGCTGCACAACAGGGCTCGCCACCGGATCACCACGGTCCCACACGGCGGGATCGCGTGCGCCGAGTATGGGTGAACACGGGGTCAGGACAGGACCTCGACATACCCGCCGGTCCCGTGGATGCGGATCCGCTGCCCGTCGCGGATCAGCCGGGTGGCCTCCTGGACGCCGACGACGGCCGGCAAGCCGTACTCCCGTGCGATCACCGCGCCGTGCGTCATCGGGCCGCCCACCTCCGTCACCAGGCCCGCGACGGCGACGAACAGCGGCGTCCAGCTGGGGTCCGTGAACGTCGTGACCAGGATGTCGCCCGGCTCGAAACTGGCCTGCGCCAGGTCCAGGACGACCCGGGCCCGGCCCTCGACGGTTCCGGCCGAGACCGGCAGGCCGATCAGGGCGCCGTCCGGCACGTCGTCGCGGCGGTACGACCCGGTGACGGCCTCACCCTCGGACGTGAGCACCCGGGGCGGGGTGAGTGCCCGGTACGACCGGAACTCCTCCTTGCGCCGGCGAACGAGCTGCTCGTCGACCCGGTTCGCGCCCACGGCCTCGCGGAACTCCTCGAACGTCAGGAAGAACACGTCCTCCTCCTGACCGGGCAGGAGCCGCTCGGCCTCCCGCATCAGGGCCTGCTTGTAGAGGAAATAGCGGCTCACGATCGCGTACTTCGGGTACTCCCGGTACCCGGCGAAGGTCCGCACCCGGTCGATCATCCGCCTCGCCTCGCCCGCCTTGTGCTCCCCGTCCGGCAGGGCACGCAGGCGTACGAGCACCTCCTCGGCCTTCTTCTCGGCTTCCTGCCGTCCCTGCTCGAAGCGGCGCGCGGCGGCACCCGCCTCGAAGTTGCGGACGTTGTCGAGGATCACCGGCACCAGCGTGGCGGGGCGCTCACTCCAGCGCGGCCGGGTGATGTCGATCTCCCCGACACAGCGCATCCCGTATCTGTCGAGGTAGGCCGCGATCGCCTCGCGCGCCTCGCGCCCGCCCTCGATCGCCGGCAGCCCGTCCAGGAAGTCGCCGTCCCCGGCGCCTTGGAGGAACGCCACCACCTCGGGATACGGGCGGATCACGTCGGCGACGTCGAGCAGCTCGAGGCCCATCTCCGACGTGACGTTGCCGGGTGCGGACAGCGTGAGGGTGTCGGCCGCGTTCTTCTCGCCCAGCCACTGCTCCAGGTGGTCGTTGAGCCACCACGTGGCGTCCATCCCCGCCATGATCGCCCGCATGGTGAGCGGATCGGTCAGGAGCCGCTTGTGCTCCTTGATGTCCTCCAGCAGGAAGTCGAACAGCGCCGTCCCGGACTTCGAGCTGATGTCGCGCCGCGCGGCGTCGACCGAGGCCCGGCTGCGCTCGATCAGCCCGGTGACGATGGCCGGATCGGTGTCGATCGGGGCCGGTGCCCCGCCGGCCGGTGCCCCGCCCGTTCCCGGGTCCGGCAGCGACGGAACGAAGTCACCGCGATCGAGGACGGTCTCCAGCGCATCCCTGGTCAGCGGATCTGTTCTGCCCGCCATCTCCAGCAGCCCGGCGCGGCCGGCCGGCGTGCCCAGGCCGCGGGTGACGTCGACGAACAGCCGTCCGCCGGCCTCGTGCATCGGCGGCAGGGCCATCATCCGCCACATCGACAGGCCCAGCGGCTTCATCGGGTCGGTCATCATCTGCTGGTGGCCGACGGAGAGGTAGACGTGGTTCTCCCCGTCGCCGGTCACCGGCACGGGGAACAGCGTCGTGATCGGCCGGCTCTGGACGATCCGGAAGTCGTCGCCGGTCAGGCACCACTCGATGTCCTGAGGGGAGCCGAAGTGCGCCTCGATCCGCCGGCCGAGCCGCGCGAGCCGCACGACCTGCGCATCCGTCAGCGCGGGCTGCTCCTGCCGCTCCGGCTCGACCGCCTGCTCCCGCGTACCGCCGCCGGGCAGGGCGCGGAGAGCAACCTGCTTGGTGGCGATTCTCCTGGTGACGATCTCGCCGTCGCGCACCTTGAACACGTCGGGGTTCACCACGCCGGAGACCAGTGCCTCGCCGAGGCCGAAGCCGGCGTCCACTGAGGTCACCTTCCGGTTGCCCGTGACGGGGTCGGCCGTGAACAGGATGCCCGCCGCGTCCGGGAAGACCATCAACTGCACGACAACGGCCATGTCAACCGTACGGTGGTCGATGCCGTTGCGATGCCGATAGGTGACCGCCCGCTCAGTGAACAGCGAGGCCCAGCACCGGCTGACGTGCTCGAGGATCGCGGCCGGTCCCACGACGTTCAGATAGGTGTCCTGCTGGCCGGCGAACGAGGCCGTCGGCAGGTCCTCCGCCGTCGCGCTGGACCGGACCGCCCAGGCCGCCTGCTCGCCGAGGCCGGCGACAGCACCGGTGATCGCCGCCGCGAGGTCAGCGGGGAGGGCGAGCTTTTCGACGGCCCGCCGGATCGCCGCACTGTGCGAGCGGATCGCCTCCCGGTCGTCCGGGTGCAGCCGCGACAGCTCATCGAGTCGCTCGGTGATCGACCGCGCCTCCGCCACGACCCGCCGGAAGGCGCCGGTCGTCACGCAGAACCCGGCCGGCACGCTGACGCCGTCGATCCGGGACAGCTCCCCCAGGTGCGCGCCCTTGCCGCCGGCCACCGCGATCTGCTTCTGATCAACCTCGTCCAGGCTCACCACGTACTGCTCGATCATCGCGCCACCTCCGAGCGTCGCACTGCACCGACACGTCGCAACACACGCACGTCATGCCCCCGCTTTCCCACCGGTGTCCGGTCCGGCCGACGATTCTTCGCCAGGACCCGGGTCTTGCCGCAAGCCCCCGGGTCCGCTATACGTTAGAAGTGGCAGAGAGTGCGCTCTCCTGCCTTTCTTTTTGCCCTCCCCTAGTTGCGGCAGCCAACAACTTTTTGCCCTCCCCTAGTTGCGGCAGCCAACAACGCCGCCGTCGGTTTGCTGCGGATTCCCCGGGGTAGCCACCGATCCCGCGGGCACACAGCCGGCCGGTGGGAGGACGCTGATGCGAGCAATGGTCTATCGCGGTCCGTACCGCGTGCGGGTCGAGGAGAAGGACCGTCCGGCGATCGAACACCCCAACGATGCGATCGTACGGGTGACCCGAGCCGCCATCTGCGGTTCCGACCTGCACCTCTATCACGGGATGATGCCCGACACCCGGGTCGGTACGACCTTCGGCCACGAGTTCGTCGGCGTGGTCGACGAGGTCGGCCCCTCGGTGGAACGGCTGAAGCCCGGCGACCGGGTGATGGTCCCGTTCAACATCTTCTGCGGTACGTGCTTCTTCTGCGCCCGCGGCCTGTACTCCAACTGCCACAACGTCAACCCGAACGCCACAGCGGTCGGCGGCATCTACGGCTACTCGCACACGACCGGCGGCTACGACGGCGGCCAGTCCGAGTTCGTCCGGGTGCCGTTCGCCGACGTGGGGCCGAGCCTGATCCCGGAGTGGATGGACGAGGACGACGCGGTGCTGCTCACCGACGCCCTCGCGACCGGCTACTTCGGTGCTCAGCTCGGCGGCATCGTCGAGGGTGACGTGGTGGTCGTCTTCGGTGCCGGGCCGGTGGGCCTGTACGCCGCGAAGTCGGCCTGGCTGATGGGCGCCGGGCGGGTGATCGTCATCGACCACCTGGAGTACCGGCTGGCGAAGGCGAAGTCGTTCGCGCACGCCGAGACCTACAACTTCACCGAGTACGACGACATCGTCGTGCACATGAAGAGGATCACCGACCATCTCGGCGCGGACGTGGCGATCGACGCGGTCGGCGCCGAGGCGGACGGCAACCTGCTGCAGCATGTGACCTCCGCCAAGCTGAAACTGCAGGGCGGGTCGCCCGTCGCGCTGAACTGGGCGATCGACTCGGTCCGCAAGGGCGGCACGGTCTCGGTGATGGGCGCCTACGGTCCGATGTTCAGCGCGGTCAAGTTCGGCGACGCCGTGAACAAGGGACTGACCCTGCGGATGAACCAGTGCCCGGTGAAACGGCAGTGGCCGCGGCTCTTCGAGCACGTCCGCAACGGCTATCTCAAGCCCAGCGACATCGTCACGCACCGGATCCCGCTGGAGCACATCGCCGAGGGCTACCACATCTTCTCGGCGAAGCTCGACGAATGCATCAAGCCGCTCATCATCCCGAACGCCGTTTAGGGGAGGACTCCATGGCCTACACCCCGGACAAGCCGAAACTGCCCGAGTCCGTCGACGAGTTGCGCGCCCGGATCCCCGGATGGGGTGCCGACCTGGACCCCAAGGACCGGCCGTCGGTGCCGCAGGAGGTTTTCGACCCCGATTTCAGCGGCGCGCACTGGGAGTTCCCGGAGCGGCAGCCGGAGCGGTGGCCGCGGGAGCGGTCGATCGAGCACAAGTTCCTCACGCCGGTGTTCGGCACGTCCTGCCCGCCGCGCGGGCTGTCCGGCGCGATCCGCAGGTACTCGTACGCCAAATACAGCGAGGGCCGCGCCGCGCACTGGCTGCTGCTGCTCGCGGCTGACCGGGTGGACGCGGTGGAGAGCGCGTTGCGCTCCTTCGCGACGCTGCGCCCGGACAACCCGATAACCCAGACCGGCGTACGCAGCGAGCTGACGCATCACGGCCTGCGCTCCCGGGTGGGGCAGAACCGGACGGACGTCGTGCACCACCCGCTCGACCCGGTGATCGTGGCCGCGCCCTGGATCCTCGGTGCCGGCCTGGCGTACACGATCATCCGCCGGATGGCCCGCGCCCGCTGAGCCGAGCCGCCACCCGGCAGAAGCTGTTCCGGCGCCGTGCGTGACTCGCGGCTGGATGTCGAGCACACTGCTCGCCATGGCAGACGTGATCGTTCTCGGCGCCGGTGCGGCCGGCCTCGCCGTCGCGGCCCAGCTCAAGGCGCGTGGCGTGGACTGCGTCGTCCTCGAGCGCGGGACCGGGGTGGCCACCAGCTGGCGCGGCCGGTACGACCGGCTGCGCCTGCACACGATCCGCGGCCTGTCCGGCCTCCCCGGCCTGGCCATCCCCCGCGAGTACGGCCGGTGGGTCAAGCGGGACGATCTGGTGCGCTACCTGGAGGCGTACGCCCAGCGCTTCGCCATCACCGTCCGCACCGGGACGACCGTGGAGCGGATCAAGCCGGCCGCCGATCGCTGGTCGCTGCAACTCGGCGACGGCTCGGAGCAGTCGGCGCACACCCTGATCGTCGCGACCGGCTATCTGCACACGCCCGTGGTGCCGCAGTGGCCCGGCCGGGAGACGTGGACGGGCACGCTGCTGCACTCCGCCGAGTACCGCAACGCCGAGCCGTTCCGCGGCCGGAACGTCCTCGTGGTCGGCCCCGGCAACAGCGGCGCCGAGATCGCCACCGACCTGGCCGAGGGTGGTGCCGCCTCGGTGAGCCTGGCGATCCGGACCCCGCCGCACATCGTGCGCCGGGAGACGGCGGGCTGGCCGGCGCAGATGAACGGCGTCCTGCTGGGGCGCCTGCCGGAGCGGGCCTTCAACACGATGGCCGCCGCCATGGCGCGGCTGGAGATGCCGGACCTGCGCCCGTACGGCATCGACCGCCCGGCCGAGGGTTTGAAGACCCGCCTGCGTACCCGGCGTTATGTGCCGTTGCAGGACGTCGGGATCGTCGCCGACGTTCTGGCCGGACGGGTGCGCCCGGTCGCCGCCGTCCAGGGCCTCACCGCGACGTCGGTGCTGCTGGCGGACGGTACGAGCATCCAGCCGGACGTGATCGTCGCGGCCACCGGGTACGGGACCGGCCTGCCCGCTCTGTTCGAGGATCCGTCGCTGTTCGACGAGACCGGCGTACCCCGGATCCATGGGGGTGCGGCCGCCAGGCCGGGTCTGTTCTTCGTCGGATACGACGTCACGCTGGGCGGCATGCTCCGGCAGGCGGCCCTGGAGTCACGCCGGGTGGCCCGCGCCGTCCATCGTGACTCCCGCTCGTGAGACCGCTGAGCCTTCCGCCCGGGAGCGCTGGGATCGATCCCGCTGCCTGCAGTACAGCCTGCTGTACCGGTCTTCACCTCACCCGGTCGTCCGTACGCTCTCCGCCCTGGCCCACCGCGTGCGGCGGCGGAACCGGCTGGTGACCTGCACCCAGAGGAAGGCGGGGACGTGGCGCCACAGCCCGGGTGCGGCGAGCACCGCCCGCGCGTTGCGGCTGCCGCCCGCGGCCGGCGACGCGGACCTGCCCAGCTCGGCGTTGCCTCGGTGCCATCGCGCCAGCACTCGGCTCAGCTCCGGCCCCGACGGCAGGACCAGCAGAAACCCGGCTCCGTCGACGACCTTCCGCTCGCCGGCGGCAAACAGCGAGCGCACGTACGCGTCGTCGGCGATCACGTCCGGAAAGGCGCCCCACCGCTGCCGCCCCTCGGCGTTCACCGCGTAACAGCCGCCGCCGATCACCTCGCCCCGCACCGACGGCAGGTGTGACCAGACGGCGGCGAACCCACGGGTCATCCGGTCGGCCGGGCGGACCAGGATCGGCCGCGGTCCCACCATGACCGGACCGGCGGGCGCGTCCATCACCGCCAGCAGGGCGCCCAGCGAGCCGGGTGTGATCACCGTGTCCGCGTCGAGGTAGACGACCGGCCCGCCGCGCAGGTGGTCGTTCGCGGCGTTCAGCGCCGCCGGCTTGCTCGCGATCGGCAGCTCCACCACGACGAAGCCGACGATGCCCGCGGCCCCGTCGCCCACCGCGCGGGCAATCTCTGCCGTGGCGTCGTCGCAGCCGTTCGCCACCACGATGACCCGGACGTCCAGGCCCCGCGCGTCGCTGACCACCGCGCTCAGGCACGCCCCGATCAGGGCCTGCTCGTTGTGGGCCGGCACGACGACGTCCACCCGCCCGGGCACCTCAGTCACCGCCGGCCCGGTGCTGGGGCCGGCCGGGCGCCATCCGGCCCGCGGCGTGCACGGCCAGGAAGACGGCGGCGGCGGGCGGGTTCGCCAGCAGCGATCGGACGATCCCGTGATGCCGGGTGTGGTCGTCCGGGAAGGGCGGTCGCGCCGCGAGCCGGCCGAGTTCCCGGTTGCCGCCCTGGTAGCGGCGCCGGGCCCGGAGCAGGGCCGGGAGGCCGTCGGGTGCCACCACCTCGTACCACTCGGCGGAGACCACCCGGCGCTCGTGCGGTGCGAAGTGCCACCGTACCCATTTGTCGTCGGAGTGCAGGTCGGGCAGCTCGCCCCAGCGCGACCGCCCCTCCGCCGAGACCGCGTACGCCCCGCACGTCGCCGGCGCGCCCCGCACATACGGCAGCTCACGCCAGATCCGGAAGTACGCCCGCGTCACCACGCTCCTCGCGGGCGCCAGCCGCATGCTCGGCGCGGCGAAGTGGACCCCGGTTCCGGGCGCCAGCACCGCGAGCAGCGTGGCGACCGCGCCCGGCGAGAGCGCGGCGTCCTGGTCGAGGTAGAGCCGGGCCCCGGGCGGCAGCACCCGGTCAGCGGCTCGCAACGCCGCGGGCCTGCCCGCCGGAGTCCGGATGACCGTGCATTCCATCCCGGTGGCGCGCAACTCCGGCGCCAAACTGACGGCACGCTCGTAACTGGCGCCCGAGCCGTGATTGACGGCCACCACCACGGAGACGTCGCGCGTCACGGTCTGCCGCACCAGCGAGCCGATGCTGCGAGAAAGCAGAGCCGACCCCCGGTGCGTCGGAATCACCACACCCAGAACCGCCACGCCGCCCTCCGCTCCCCCGCTTCCCCAGCGCCGGCTGCATCGTCTCACCGTCCGAAGTGGCCTGCCCATTGGCGAACCGGCCCACCATCGATGTCCATGCGTAGGACCCCAGCCTGAGGTTCAGGGGTGAACTACTTCGTTACGGCGATCGCGGGTTTGCTGGCTCCACCAGCCAAGCAGGCCGAAGGGAACCCCACGATGCGACTCCGCAACCCGCTGCGAACCGGGATCACCTCCCTGGTCGCCCTCGTCGCCACCACCGCGATCGCCGTGCTGATGGCGCCGGCGGCGGCGAACGCGCTGCCGTTCACGGACAGGCTCGGGAACGGCGAGAAACTGCTGCTCAACCAGCGCCTGATCTCTCGCAACGGCCTGTATGAGGCCAGGATGCAGATGAACGGCACGTTGGCCGTGTACCGGGTTCAGCAGGCCGACAGGGTCGACGGGCTGTGGACGACCAGAGCCACCCGGCGCACCAGCGAGTCAGCGTTCCTCGGCAACCAGGGTGACGGCAACCTCGTCGTCTACGCCGGCTCACCCACCGGCGGCCCGGTCCGCCCGCTGTGGGCATCGGACACCGGTGGCCGCGGCGCGGGTGAGCTGGTCATGCAGAACGACGGGAACCTGGTCCTCTACGGGCCCGGCGGGCCGACGTGGTCGACCGGAACCGACAACACCGCGAAGCCGAGGACCGGCTGCCGGGCGATGGTCGACGGCCAGACGTCGTACGCCAGCCCGCAGACACCGCTGCCGCCGGTGCTCGACGGGCAGCGGCCCGACGCGTGGCTGCACGCCGCCGGCTACGTCGAGTCCTACCGCGCACCGTGCGGTGGCGTCGTCCGCGTCTGGATCGAGCGCAAGGACTGCGGGCGGCTCGGCTGCTCGTGGGTGGTCCGCGCCAAGTCCGGCAACCGGGCGCTGAACTCGTACAACAAGACGTTCAACACCGTGTCGGCGGTCTGCAAGGAGGGCGTCCACTCCTACCGGACCAAGACCATCGCGATGTACAGCCAGATCAACGACGGCACGAACTTCGTCGCCACCGAAGCGGTCAGCCCGGTCGTGAAAATCAACTGCACCGGCATCGGCCGCTGACCCCGGCGAGACAGCCACCGGCACCGGTACGACCGGTCCGGTGGCTACTCGCATGCGTCGAGGTTGCCGCCGGCGCGTTCCAGTGCGCGGTGGACCTCGGCCTCGGCTTCCTCGCGGCCGGACCAGGGATCGTCGTCGATCACGACGGTCTTGCCCGGTTCCACGGCCTTGTAGACCACGAAGAAGTGCTGGATCTCCAGCTTCAGGAACTTGTCCAGGTCGGTGATGTCGCGCAGGTGGGTGAGCCGGTGGTCGGAGGCCGGTACGCACAGCACCTTGGGTGTGGCGCCCTGCTCGTCGCGCATGTTGAACATGCCGATGGGGCGGCAGAGCACCAGGCAGCCGGGGAACGTCGGCTCCTGGATGAGGACGAGCGCGTCCAGCGCGGTGCCCTGGGAGCCACAGGTGCCGTCGATGTAGCCGTAGTCGGCCGGGTACTGGGTGGCGGTGAACAGGGTGCGGTCGAGGTGGATGCGACCGGTCTTGAGGTCCACCTCGTACTTGTTGCGGGTGCCCTTCGGAATCTCGACCGTCACATCGAACTCCACGGCTACTCGCCTCCGACAGGCACGGGGGCCTGCCCGGCTCGCGGCAGGGACACCAGGCGCGGGCTGCCGGGCTGGCCGCTGACCGTGTTGATGTAGCCGGTGAAGCGCATGCCCGGTACCAGCCCCCGCGCCTCGGCGGCGCTCGCCGGGACGAGGGTGACCTGCATGGTGTCGGGTTTGTCCTCGTCCTCCGTGGAGGTGGGCTGGGTGGGCTCCACCTCGGGATCGACGCGCTCGACCCGGGGGATGACGCGCTCGACCGTCGCGTGCACGGTACGGGTCATTCCCTCTGCCTCCAGGACGGCCGTCATCGTCGGCGCCACCACCGGCAGGTCCTCGGCCGGGACCTCGGCGACGAACGTCATCCGCGCCGGGTCGTACAGCTCCAGGAGCGGCAGGTTGGGTGCCACCGTGGAGCCGATCGAGGCCGGTACGTCGATGACGATGCCGGGCGCGGGAGCGGTCAGGTTCACCTTGGTGATCTTCGGATCGCCGTCCGTGTCGAAGCCGGCGACCTCGATGGTCCCCATCCGCTGGCCGGCCCTCACCTGCTGCCGGGCCGCGACGTCGACGCTGATGACCCGGCCCGCCTGGGTCGGCTCCACGGGTACCGCCTGCGCGGTGAGGATCACCTCGTCGAGGGTCACCCGGTTCGCGTCCGCGGCCCGGTCCGAGCTGATCCGGATGAACACCAGCACGGCGCCGGCCAGGAGCAGCAGGACGATGAAACGGGCACGCCACTTGCGCCAGCCACGGCCCTTGGGCGGGGCGGGCGGCGGCGGGGGCGGCTCGGCGGGGCGGGACTGCGGGCTACTGGTTGCCATCGGCTGCACCATGACGATTCCTCTCAGCTCGACCGGCGGCGCGCCGCGCCGGCATCCGCGGGCTCCGCCATGGCCGCGGTGATCACGTCGTCGTTGGCATCCGTGCGCGCCGGCCAGGGCAGCGCCCGGGCCAGCTTCGCGCCGGCCCTGCGGCGTTCCAGCCGCTCCCTGATCACGTGTGGCGCGATGACCGCCTCGGCGACGACGCGGCTGAGCACCACCACATAGATGGCGGACCAGGCGATGGAGAGCCCGACCGCGACGATGTTGGTGCCGCGCAACGGCAGCATGGTGATGCCCACGGCCAGGGCGACCGCGTTGAGCAGCAGCAGCGTGACGTGCGGGAGCACCAGTTCCACCCCCGGCAGGCCCGCGGGTCCGGCGTTGGTGACCGTCCAGCGCACCTTGCGCTTGAAGATCGCCATCACCAGGGCTTTGACGTGGATCGGCGCGGCGGCGAGGCTGGTGACCACGGCGGACGGCTTGAACCCGCCCAGCTGCATCACCGTCACCAGGACGAGCAGCGTGTAGAAGGGCGCGTAGTGGACGAGCCACACGCTGATGTCGGAGCGGATCGGGCTCAGCCCGAACAGCAGGTAGGCGGCCGGCAGGCACATCAGGATGATCGCGGCGAGGGAAAGCAGGTAGTTGACGCCCGCCAGCAGGTACTGGAAGCGCTGGTCGACGGTCAGGCCGGTGCCGCGGCGGAAGAGGCGTCCGCGCAGCATCACCTCGAAGGCGCCGTACGCCCAGCGGAACTGCTGCTTGAAGTACGGGAGCAGGCTCTCCGGTGCCAGTCCGCGTGCCAGCACCTCGGGTACGAACCAGGAGCTCCAGCCGCGCCGTTGCAGCTCGATCGAGGTCCAGATGTCCTCGGAGTTGCTGGCGACGTACATGCCGCCGATCTCCTCGAGCGCCGCCCGCCGGAAGATGACGTTGGTGCCGACGCAGAAGACGGCGTTGAAGTGGTTGCGGCCCGGCAGTACCAGCTCGTAGAAGATCTTCTGGGACTCGGCGGAGCCCTCGGCCACCAGACCGCGCGCGCTGGGGAAGGCCTGCGGGGTCTGCACGAAGGCGACGCCCGGGTCCTGCATGTGCGGCAGCGCCCGGACCAGGAAGTCCGGGCTGGGCACGTGGTCCGCGTCGAGGATGACGACGAACTCGCCGTCGGTGCGGAGCAGGGCGGCGTTGATGTTGCCGGCCTTGGCGTGCAGGTGCTGGTTGCGGCGCAGGTAGCCGACGCCCTCGGCGGCAGCGGCGTCGCGGACCTCGTCGCTGTCGCCGTCGTCGAGCACCCAGACCCGGTGCTCGACCACCATGTCGCGGGCGGCCCGGAGCGTCACCAGGATGATGTCCAGCGGCTCGCCGTAGACGGTGATGAACACGTCGATCGTGGGCTTCAGCTGGCCGGCCAGCAACTGGCGCCGCCAGGCGTAGACCTCGGGCGGATCCGGGCGATGGGTGAAGGTGAGCACGGTCCACCACATCGCCAGCGCGTTGAAGATCGTGATGCCCTCGGCGAACAGGACCAGGGCCCACACCCACACGTCACCCCGGTAGGCCGGGTTGAGCAGGAAGATCATGTAGTAGAGCGTCACGGCGAGGGCCGCGGTCACCGCCAGGCGCGTGGACCGCTGGATCGGCCGCCAGGTCGGCTCGGCCCGTCCCCGTGGCGACTCGGCCCCGTCAGAGGCCGGGTGGGAGGACGTGGGGGTGGAATCGGTGGCCATGTAGCCACCTCCCTCGGTACCAGGGGATCACGCTTGTCAGCCACCGAAGCCCGGCGGTGTGCGGAGGCTCGGGTTCCCCGTCGATGGCACTGATAACTGTCGATCTATCTTTTTGTCGTTCTCACTTGCCGGTCGTGTAGACCGCGACCCGGTCCACCAGCATCGGCACACCCGGCTTCGTCTCCGCGGTGGGACCACCGCCGAACGGCGCCGGGAACGCTCCGCCGATGGCGACGTTGAGGATCACGAAGAACCCGTGCTGGTTGGCGGCGGCCCAGGTGCCGGGATCCACTTTGTCCGCCCGTACGGTGAAAGTGTTCTTCCCGTCCACGAACCAGCGCAGTTCCTCGGGTGCGACCTCGCGGTGATGTTCTATCGCGAAGGTGTGGAAATCGGCCCGGCACCCGGGGCAGGGCAGTTCACCGCTGCTGATGCCGGTGGGCTCCCCGCAGGGGCCCTGGACGGGCGTGCCGCAGTGCAGGGTGTGCCAGACCGAGTCGCGGCCGTTGACGTTCTCCATGATGTCCCACTCGCCGATGTGCGGCCAGTTCGTGGCCGCCGCACCCCGGGCCGGCGCGCCGAGCGCCCAGAACGCCGCCCAGTAGCCGGCCGCCGCCGGCCCGCTGACGTCCGGCATCTTCAGCGTCGCCTCGATCCGGACCGCGCCACCGGCCGGCGCGGCGAAGTCCGTGCGCCGGGTCTCCAGGCGCGCCGAGGTCCAGGTACCGGCACCCTCCCCGGTCCGCAGCGGTGTGACGACGAGGCGCCCGTCACCGTCCAGTGACGCGTTCGCGGGCTTGTCGGTCATCGTCTGGATCTCGCCGGTGCCCCACTGGGGCGCCCCACCGGGATAACCGGTACCGATCGAGAACATCCAGTTCGCGGTTGCCGGCCGAGAGCCGGCAGCGCCGTCGAAGTCGTCGCTCCAGACCAGGCCCCAGTCGGCGCCCGGTACGGAGGGTGCGGCCGCCGAGGGCCCTGAGGGTGCTGAGGCCTCCGGCTCCGGCGAGGAGTCGTGGCATGCGGCCAGGACCAGTGCCAGTGCCAGTACCGATCCACCGACCGCGATGGGCCGGCGGCGGGCACCGGCCGTGCGAGCTGTCACCTCTGTCATGCGCTTCACGACCGTCCGGATCTCTCGCGGATGTGACGAACGCCAACCGTGCGGCCCCGGTATGCCCGGACTGCACGCCCGGGCACTTGTCGGTAGTGACACATGACGTCGACCCGTCACGCGAACAGCGGCGCCGCGGTCGCCGGAAGCTGCGACCGCGGCGCCTGGAGCGCTATCCGGTCAGAGCTTGCCCCAGATCTGGTTGGCACCGCCGGCGCAGTCCCACAGCTGCAGGGTGGCGCCGTTGCTGCCGTTCCAGTCCTTGATGTCCACGCACCGGCCGGAGGAGACGTTCATCAGCGTCCGGGCGGCGGTGAGGGTGAACCGCTGCACCGGGTTGGCGTTGCAGTCGGCCAGCTGGATCGGCGTGCTGTTGCCGAGGGCACCGCCCGCCGGGTCCATGCACTTGCCCATCGCGCGCAGGGTGCCGTCGCTCTGGAACGACCACTTCTGCGCGTTGCTGCTGTTGCAGTCCCACATCTGCAGGAGTACGCCGGCGTTCGCCTGGGCGTTCGGGATGTCGATGCAGCGGCCACTGAAGTTGGACTGCAGCATCGTCGCACCGGTCGCCGGCGGCACCGTGGGCGGCGTCGTCGGCGGGTTCGTTCCCGGCGGCACACCCGGGTCGCAGTCGTTGGTGGTGACGACGCTGTCGGCGTGCGCGGTACCGCCGGACCGGTAGCCGTTGATGGCCGCGGACGCCTGCGCGGGGCTCAGCACCTGCTTCTTGGCGTGGTAGACGTAGTCGACCGACTGGAGGTAGGTGCTGGTGCCGCCGGCGTGCCCGGCCAGGTCGATGAACCACTGGTTGAAGTCGATCGACATGTTCTGCCGGGGGTAGACCTTGCCGGAGTGGTCACCGACGAGCGCGCCGTCGATGTAGTACTTCACGTGGCCGCCGGAGACGGTCGCCATGACGTCGTGCCAGCCGTTGATGCTGCGGGACTGCTGGCTGTGCTGGTTGTCGGCGTACCACGGGTCGGCGACATAGGTGTACCAGGTGGTCTGGTAGTTGATCGGGCCCGGCTCGCCCCAGCCGCCGTTCGGCAGGTACTCGGAGAAGTCCAGCTCGGAGTAGAGCGGGTCGCGCGGTGCGGCCAGCGGGGAGATCGTGTAGAAGGTCTGGTTCACGTGGTCGCCGTCCGAGCCGCTGACCGGCGCGTCGGAGAACTTGATCCGGGCGAGGTAGGTGCCCTCGAAGAAGCGGCGGTTGCTCTGCGAGAACTCGGCGTGCGACGTACCGCCCGCGGTGCCGTCGGTGACCGCTTTGAGCTGGGCGACCTTCTGCCCGTCGACGGTCGGGAACGACACGTTGTCGGCGAGCCAGCGCGCACCGCTCACGCCCGGGCCGCCGGCGTTGCTGCGGATGCTCCAGCCACGCTGGCCCAGCGCGGCATCCGTACGCGAGGAGTAGTTGAAATCGTCGAAGAGCACGCCGCAGCCGACCGCGGCACTGCTGCTCGGGGCAGCGGCGACGCCGATGCCGATGAACGTTGCGACGGTTGCGGCCAGGGTCGCACCGATGGCGACCTTGCGGGTTGGCGTAAGCCCCATGGGGGTGGGCTCCTTCGCGTGAGAGGCGCCGGCCGGGCCTGGGAGATCGGCTCGCCGGCAGGAAGGGGACATGACCACCGAACTGACCAGTGGTTTGGAAATCGGCCGTCTGGACACCGTCGTCCATGCCAGTGGTCCACGTCAATACCTCAATGCAAGGTTTCTTTCCAGTTTCTAATCGGTCCTGCACCGACCGCCGCTTCGGATGCGGCGGGGTCGACAAAACGGGATCGGGCCGGAAGACTGTCCAACACAGACCAGTGGTCAATTTTGACGAGCCCACGGCACCGGAAAGGCGTTGGGGACGCGATGCGGCGTGCTGAGGTGCGGGACAGACTGCGCGAGCTGATCGATGCGCGGGCGCCCGGCGACCCCATGCCGTCGGAGCGCTCGCTCTCCGAGGACCTCGGCGCCTCCCGCCCGACGGTGCGAGCGGCAATCGACGACCTCGCCAGCAACGGCCTGCTCGTCCGCCAGCACGGGCGCGGCACGTTCACCAGCCCGCACAAGATCTCGCAGGAGGTCCCCTCCGCCTCCGGGCAGCCCATCCCGCCGGCCGAGGGCGACTGGACCAGCGAGGTGCTCGAGTTCCGCACCGAGCCGGCCGGCGCCCGGCTGGGCCGGCGGTTGCAGGTCTCCCCCGCCGACAACCTGCTCCACGTCAGGCGCCTGCGGATCGTCGACGGCGACCCGATGGCCCTGGAGGCGATCCGGCTGCCCGCCGCCCTGGTCCCCGGCATGACCGCCGACGACTTCGTCACCGGCTCGCTCTACCGGCTGCTGCGCGAGCGCTACCGGGTGAACGCCACCGACGCGGTGCAGACCATGGAGCCGACGGTCACCGACGCCGACGAGGCCGAGCGGCTGGGTGTGCCGCTCCACTCGCCGGCCCTGCTCTTCGAGCGCACCACCCAGGACGACGGCGGGCGGGTCATCGAGTTCACCCGGTCCATCTACCGCGGAGACCGCTACCGGATCACCAGCCACCTCAAGCTCGGGCCGAACTCGGGCTGACCCGCCGACGGGCCCTGCCGCCGCGCGTCCCGCCCACCCGGCCAAGATCGGCGGCCGGTTGCCGGTGGTCTACAGTAGACCCCCTGTTCGCGCCGCCCGGGTGATCCTCACGTCCGTGGCGAGCATGATCCGCTGACCTGGACGATCATCCCGGCAATCCGACAAAAACGAAATCTCCTCGCTGGTGCGGATCACACCGCAACGCTAGGGTTTGGACGCACTTGGCGGCGCCGCAACCGGCGCTGATCGGTGCTTCACGCTGCCCAGATTGGATGAACGTTGGCGCCCGCACCGGCCGACCCCGCGAGCACGCGACCCGAAGCCCGTCCGCAGAAGATCCGGCAGCAGTCGATCAAGCGACGCGTCGTACGCCTGGTTCTCATCCCCAGTGTCGTCGCCCTGCTTCTGTGGTTCACCGCATCCGGTTACCTGGTCTTCCAGGGCTTCTACAACCGCACGGTGGCCATCACGGTGCGCCAGGTCTCGATCCCCGCGGTCACCGCGCTCTCCTCGATCCAGCAGGAGCGCCGCCTCAGCATCGCCTACCTCGCCCGCCCCTCCCGCGATCTGAAGCCGCTGCTCGACCAGCGCCAGCAGACCGACGGGCAGCTCACGAAGCTGCGTGAGGTCGCCGACAGTGAGCTGTCCGCCGCACCCGACTCCATTCAGGACCGGTGGCGGACGCTCTCCGGATATCTCGACCAGCTGCCGAGCACCCGCAGCGCCATCGACGCCCGGTCCACCACCGACGAGCGGGCCTACACGTTCTACAACGAGCTGCTCGACGCGGCGACCAGCCTCTTCGACAACCAGGCCCGCATCGTCCCGGACGCCGTCGCGGCACAGGGCGGTATCACGGCCACCGAGCTCTTCCGCGCCAGCGACCTGATGTCACGGGCCGCCTCGACGATGGACGGCGCGTTCGCCGCCAACACGTTCGGGCGCTCCGACTATCTGGAGTTCGTGCACCTGGTCAACGCGTACCACTATCAGCTGGCGACCAGCCGCGCTCAGATGGAGCCGGCGGTACGCACCCAACTGCAGGCCATCGAGGGCGGTGCCGAGTGGCAGGCCCTGCTGTCCGCGGAGAACGCGATCGTCGCGGCCGGACCCTGGCGCCGGGGTACGCCTGCCGTGCTCCGCGACGTGCGCGACAAGTGGACCGGCCTGACCGGTACGACCGCCGCGAACCTGTCCCAGCTGACCATCGACGAGGCCGATCAGGTCTCCACCCGTACCCTGCGTACCGGTAACAACCAGCTGCTCAGCGCCCTGGTCGGCAGTCTGGTCGCGCTTTTCGTGGCGATCGGCGCGATCCTCTGGGCGCTGCGCCAGTCCGCGGTTCTCGTCGACCGGGCCCTTTCGGTACGCCTGTCGAAGCTGGGCAGCGACGCCGATGCTCTCGTCGACGAGCGCCTGCCCGCCGTCATGGATCGGCTGCGCCGGCGCGAACCCGTCGACCTGGCCGTCGAGTTCGCCCCGAAGGACTACGGCCGCGACGAGATCGGCCAGGTGGCGGGCGTTCTCAACAGGTCGCTGCGCGCCGCCGCCGAGGCCGCCGTCGACGAGGCGAAGGCCCGCGCCGCCGGTACCGCGATGCTGATGGGTGTCGCCAGGCGCCCGCAGCGCCCGCTGCAGCGCGGCCTGAAGGTGATCGAGGACCTGCAGCGGCAGATAGGTGACGAGAAGCTGCTGAGCCACCTCTTCGACATCCACCACCAGCTCAACCAGACCCGGCGCTTCCTGGAGAACCTGGTCATCCTCGCCGGTGGGCAGATCGGCAGGCGGTTCTCCAAGCCGATGCCGCTGCGCCGGGTGCTGCTCGCCTCGTTCGCCGAGGCGCACAACTACCAGCGGCTCAGCCTGCGCAGCACGACCGACGTCGACCTGGTCGGGTACGCGGTCGCCGAGGTCATCCACCTGCTCGCGGAACTGCTGGACAACGCACTGGCCTTCTCACCGCCCGGCACCACGGTCTGGGTGACCGCGGTCAAGGTCAATCACGGCGTCGCGATCGAGATCGAGGACGCCGGCGTGGGTATGAGCGCCGACGCCGTCGAGCGGGCCAACAGCCTGCTCACCTCGGCGCCGACCCCGGACATCACCGAGCTGAAGGACGGCGCGCAGGTCGGCCTCTACGTGGTGGCGGAACTCGCCAAGCGGGAAGGTGTGCAGGTCAGCCTGCGCCGTTCCGCGTACGGTGGCCTGCTCGCCGTGGTGCTGCTGCCCGAGCGCCTGCTCGTCACCGGTGACCACGGCCCGGAGGACGAGGACACGCTGACCGGTGTCGCCACGGCGGCCCGCGGCGCGACACCCCCGGTGGAGACTGTCCGCCGCGCGCCGGACCGGCCCGCCGCCGCGGCGCCCGCGGTGTCCCGGTCCGCGGTGGTCCTCCTGGAGCCCGAGGCCGAAAACGATCGGCCGGCACCGGTGAGCGAGCCCTCACCGGCCGCCCCGGCCGCCACCACTTCGGGCAAACCTCCTCTGCCGCACCGGCAGCCGCAGCAGCACCTCGCACCGGGCCTGCGCGAGGAGGCGCCCGTCATGGACGAGATCGACGAGGTGCCCTCGGCGCGCTCCCCGGAGGAGGCCCGCAGCCGTTTCGCGAACTACCAGAGAGGGCGGGCCGCCGGGCGTACGGCCAACCGCGACGAAACAGAAACCCAAGCTGAGCAAGGCGGGATCACGTGACCAACGCGACATCTTCCATCGAACTCCCCTGGATGCTGGACGACCTCGTCGAGGTGCCGCACGTCGTCTCCGTGGTCGTGCTCTCCACCGATGGCCTGATCGTCCAGAAGTCGACGTCGATGGCACAGGACCTGGCGGAGATCCTCGCCGCCGGCGCCTCCTCGATGTACAGCGTGGCCGCCGGGACCGGGCGCCGGTTCTCCAGCGGAGGCGTGCAGCAGGTGGTCATCGAGTTCCAGGAGCACACCCTGTTCATCGCGGCCGCCGGGCAGAACGCGCGCCTGGCGGTCCTCTGTGACCAGGACGTCGACATGGGCATGGTGGCTTACGAGGTGAGCCGGCTCGTCACGCGGATCGGTGAATATCTGGGCGCGCCGGCCCGCTCGGCGCAGCCGGGCACCGACGCCTCAGCCCGCAATGACTGACGACTGGGACGGCGACGACGAAACGGCGGCCGGGCGGTTCGTCCCGTTGTACATCCTGGTCAACGGGCGAACCACTCCGCGCGACAGCAACCTCGACCTGGCCACCCAGGTCATCGCACTTCCGGCCGACGCCAGTCGGCTCGAGCCCGAGTACCTGCAGATCCTGAACCGGTGCGGCAACTGGATCTCGATCGCGGAGATCGGCGCCTACCTGCACATCCCGCTGGCGATCGTCAAGGTGATGGTCGACGTGCTGCTGGAACAGGGATATCTGGACAGCGGCTCCCCGGCCCAGCAGAAGGTCATCGACCCCGGCCTGCTGGACGCGGTACTGGCCGGCCTCGAGCGGCTCTAGCTACTAGGACTGGGAAATGAAACGCACTTCAGTCAAGATCGTCGTAGCCGGTGGTTTCGGTACCGGCAAGACCACCCTGGTGAGCTCGGTGAGCGAGATCGCTCCGCTGACCACCGAGGAGCTTCTCACCGAGGCCAGCATCGGCGTGGACGACGTGACGGGTATCGAGTCCAAGACCACCACCACCGTGGCGCTGGACTTCGGCCGGATCACCATCAGCCCGGACGTGGTGCTCTACCTGTTCGGCACGCCCGGCCAGGACCGGTTCTGGTTCATGTGGGACGAGCTGGCGCAGGGTGCGATCGGTGCGATCGTGCTCGTCGACACCCGGCGGCTGGACACCAGCTTCCCCGCCGTCGATTATTTCGAGCGGCGGGGCATCCCGTTCGTGGCGGCGGTGAACCGGTTCTTCGGTGAGTGTCCCTACACCGAGGACGAGATCCGCGGCGCGCTGGAGCTCAGCGCCGACGTTCCGCTGGTGTGGCTCGACGCCCGGGACCGCGCGTCGAGCAAGCTGGCGCTCGTCGCCCTGGTCCGCCACGCGATGTCACGCCTGCGGGTCGCCGGCGCCGCGACCCCGGCGGCGCTCTAGACCGGCCGGCCGGCTCACTCCAGGGGTGCGAGCCGAACCTTGAAGTGGCGCAGCACGGGCGGCGCGGACACGATCCGATACCCGCGAATCCGTTCCGGATCCTTGGCGATCGCCCCCAGCACCGCGGCAGCGTACAAGAAATGCTCCTCGGTGTAGACCCGGCGCGGGATCGCCAGCCTGACCAGCTCGAAGGGCGCCGGGCTGACCAGCCGGTTCCCGGCGTCGAGGGTGCCCAGATAGAGGGAGCCCAACTCGGCGGAGCGGATGCCGCCATCGAGATAGAGCTGGCAGCCGAGTGAGTGCCCGGGGAATTCGGCCGGTGACAGGTGCGGTAGCAGCCGGCCGGCGTTGAGGTAGAGGGCGTGGATGCCGGCGGGCTGGATGGTGTCGACACCGGCGTCGTTGATCATGCGAGCGAACCGTGCGGTCTGCCCGGCACGGGCCGCCAGGTACGCCGGGTCCACCACCTCGCGCAGGCCCTGAGCCAGGCGCTCCAGGTCCCGCCCGGAGAGCCCGCCGTAGGTGGAGAAACCCTCGGTCGCGATCAGGTTCGCCTCACAGCGGGCGAAGAGGTCGTCGTCGCGCAGCCCGATCAGGCCGCCGATCGCGGTCAGCCCGTCCTTCTTCAGGCTGATCACGCAGCCGTCGGCGAGCTGGAAGGCCCGGGTGGCGATCTCCCGGGGGGTCAGTTCCTGATAGCCGTCCTCGCGCTCCCGGACCAGCCACGCGTTCTCCGCGAACCGGGCGGCGTCCAGGAAGAACGGCACCCCGAAGCGGCGGCAGATCGCCTGGACCGCTGTCAGGTTGGCCATCGAGACCGGCTGTGCGCCGAGCCCGTTGTTGGTGATCGTCAGAAGCACCAGGCCGACTCGCGGGCCGTCCGGCCCGGCGAGGGTCTGCTCCAGCGCGGCCAGGTCGATGTTGCCCTTGAACGGCTCGGCGCTGTCCAGGTCGGCGGCCTCCGGGCAGGGCAGATCGCGCGGTTCGGCCCCGGCCAGCTCGACGTTGGCGTGGGTGGTGTCGAAGTGGGTGTTGCTGACGCAGATCTGCCCCGGGCGCAGCAGGCTGGAGAACAACACCCGCTCACCGGCCCGGCCCTGGTGCACCGGCAGCAGGTGGGGGTAACCGGTCAGATCCGCGGCCTCGTCCCGGAAGCGGAACCAGGATCGGGCGCCGGCGTAGGACTCGTCACCGACCGCCGCGGCGGCCTCCTGCGCGGACGAGGTCGCCCCGGTTCCCGAGTCCGAGAGCAGGTCCACGGTGATCTGGTCGGCACGCAGGTTGAACGGGTTGTACCCGGCCGCGGCGATGGCCTCGCGCCGTTCGCGCGGCGAGAGGAAGGGGATCGGCTCCACCACCCTGATCCGGTACGGCGGTGGAAGCGGAATGTCATGGGACAGCAAGGAGGCTCCTCAGGCAGGGACGGACAACGTCCGAGGCGGCGTCACCCGGTACGCCTCGGAGGACAGGTACACCGTCATGCCCGGACGTGGCGGACCGAGGCGCAGCGAGACGTGGGCGAGCAGTCCGACGCCGCCGGTGAGCCGGCGGTCGGAGACGGCGGCGATGGCCCGGTCGAGGACGGCGGGGTCGAACCGGTAGCGGCCGAGCAGCGGGAGCACCCGGCCGCGGGCGCCCTGGTCGTCGTCGACGTAGTCGCGGATCGGCACGTAGATGCTGTAACCGGCCGGGTGATCGGAACCCTCGACGATCGTGTAGCTGCCCACCAGGGGCCGGCCGTCGAACCGGGCGGTGCGCCCGCTGCGCGAGCAGAAATCAGCCACCTCGGCCGGGTCGACGCCGTCCACCACCGCGGCGGCACGAGCCACATCATCCGGGCCGGCGTCGTGGTGCGAGAGATAGAGCTTCACCCGGGCCTGCGGCCCTTCGTGCAGGTCAAGGGCGAAGAACGTGAGGCGATCCAGGCGGCCGAGCTCACCCGGGCGAATGGTCCGGCTGAGCATGCTCCCGTACGCAGAATCGAGCCCCAGCCGCAGCAGCGCCGTCTCGACCAGTTCGGGCGCGTTCTCAACGCCCGCCACCTCGGGGTTGAGGTAGACCTTGAACTCGGGTCGCCGGCCGGCTCGGAAGACCAGTGAGATCCAGATCCCGAACCCGCCCTGCGGACGGTCGACGGTGAACAGGTCGCGGACCTTGTCCAGGCGAGTTGTCGACAGGCCGTACCGCCGCGCGTGGCGATGCAGGAATTCATAGGTCGCGGCCATGTTCTCGGCGACGCCGGGAACGGGTGCCAGGACCTCGGCGAGAATGCGCAGGGCGGGCGGCTCGGTCTCGTTGTAGGCGAGCGAGAACTCGACCGGCGTGTGGTCGTCGGCGACGCCGGAGGGCCACGCCGGCGGGGCCGAGAGCGGTCGCGAACCGTGCTCACCGAGGATGCCGGACAGCAGTTCCACAGGGGCCGCCGGATCAACACCGACGACGTCGCAGAGGCGGCCGAGCTGACCACCCAGACGATCCATTACCGACAAGCCCTGCATCACGACCCCTGTTCACGGCAATCGCCGACTGCCCCGGTCGCCCGGCTCACCTCGGCCAACGTGTCCGGCTCTGGTCCGCGTCCGCGGCAGCCGAGACTGATCACTCCCCTATCACCAATGGTTATGTGGATCATGAACTGAAGTCGAGTGCGACATAGATCACAGTGGATAATGCAAGTTGCATCGTCACTGTCCGCAGTGGTCACTCCGTTGTTACCGCGATGCAACCCAGCAAAGGAGCAGGTCAGCGCGCCTTTCGGGAAAGTTGATATCCGGGCAAGATCGACCAAACGGGAACGCGGCACCCCGGAGGATAAGTGAGAAATATTCGCTATGACCGCGCAGCGTACTTGACGGGCCGTCAACGGCGGCACGCCGGCGCCGATCTCCGCGCCGACCAGGCCCGATCCTCGACAACACCGGCCAAAAACGGTCACCATCGAGCTGCACAAAGTAACAAGGCAGCTACTTTGAGTGACTGGTCGATTGGCGGCGCCGTGTTGTACCGTCGGTTCCCAGCCTTTTGACATCGCCATTCGGCTGAAACGATTCGCATTCTGGCTGAACGCTGCGCCCTATGATCCGGAGCCGGGAAACGTGGAACACGTCATTCTTCTCGATGAATCCGGCGAAGCGCGAGGGCTGGCCGACAAACACGTCGTGCACACCGATGCCACGCCTCTTCACCTCGCATTCTCCTGCTACATTTTCGACTCCGCCGGACGATTCCTGATCTCCCGGCGGGCGCGGCACAAGAAGACCTGGCCGGGCATCTGGACCAACAGCGTCTGCGGGCATCCGCAGCAGGGTGAGCCCCTGGCCGACGCGGTCCGCCGGCGCGCCGCCTACGAGCTCGGCATGACACTCCGGACGGTCCGGCTGATCCTGCCCGCCTTCCGCTACCGGGCCGAGCTGGACGGTGTCGTGGAGAACGAGATGTGCCCGGTCTTCCACGCCACTGCCGACACCGGCCCGCGGCCCAACCCCGACGAGGTCGACGCCATCCGCTGGCAGCCCTGGGCCGACTTCGTCCGCGATCTGCCGGCCACCTATTCGCCGTGGTGCCGCCTGCAGATCGAACAGCTCAACGCCCTCGGCCCCACCCCCGACAGCTGGCCGACCGGCGATCCCGCGCTGCTGCCACCCGCCGCCCGGGCCCTGGTGCAAGACCACTCCTGACGGCGCCTCGGCGCCGCGGTGCCGGGACGGCGCCCTTCGAGCAGCCCCGCGTCATCCGCGCCGAGCCCACCACCCGCGAGGGAGCGGGCGACCCTCCCCCACCTCCCCTTTCTCCGTCCTCCCGGGTGCCGCCCGTCGCGGTTCCCGGGAGGTAGGCGGCGCCCCGGCGGCATTGACAGATCGCGCCATCGGTGGCTCGCTGGACGCATGGCTCCGGCAGCACAGCCATCCTCGCCACCCGACCCGCTCGCCCCCGCCACCCTCGGGCCGGTGAACCTGCGTAATCGCGTCATCAAGGCCGCCACCTTCGAGGCCGCGACCCCGAACGCCCTGGTCACCGCCCGGCTCGTCGACTATCACACCGCCGTGGGCCGTGGCGGGGCCGCCATGACGACGGTCGCCTACCTCGCCGTCGCACCCGAGGGGCGCACCGAGCGCCGGCAGATCTACTGGCGCCCCGAGGCACTGCCCGGGCTGCGCCGGCTCACCGCGGCGGTACACGCCACCGGCGCCAAGGTCAGCGCCCAGATCGGTCACGCCGGACCGGTGGCGAACCCCCGCTCGAACAGGCTGCCCTCGCTCGCACCGTCGAGACGGTTCAACCCGCTCGCGATGGGCATCGACCGGGCCGCCACCCACGCCGACATCCAGCGGATCGTCGACGCCCACGGCCGGGCCGCCGCGTACGCCCGCGACTCCGGCTTCGACGCCGTCGAGGTGCATCTGGGCCACACCTACCTCGCCGGGTCGTTCCTGTCACCCAGGATCAACCGGCGCCGCGACGAGTTCGGCGGTCCACTGGCCAACCGCGCCGACTTCCCGCGCCGGATCCTCGCCGCGGTCCGGGAATCCGCCGGCCGCGACGTCGCGGTGATCGCCAAGATGAACATGACCGACGGCGTCCGGGGCGGATTCGACCTCGACGACTCGATCCCGTTCGCCCGGATGCTCCAGGCCGACGGGCACCTCGACGCGCTCGAACTGACCGGCGGATCCTCGCTGCTCAACCCGATGTACCTGTTCCGCGGCGACGTCCCGCTGTCCGCGATGGCCGACACCCAGCGCCCTCTGCTGCGGCTCGGCATGAAGGCTTTCGGCCGCGCACTGTTCCGCCACTACCCGTACGAACCGCTCTACTTCCGCGACCTCGCCCTGCGGTTCCGCCGCGAGCTCACGCTGCCACTCATTCTCCTCGGCGGCATCACCGACCTCGACGGCATGCGAACCGCCATGAACGACGGATTCGAGTTCGTCGCGATGGCCCGCGCCCTGCTGCGCGAACCCGGCCTGATCAACCAGATCCGGCGGGACCGCACCACCCGGTCGCTCTGCACGCACTGCAACCTGTGCGTGGCCAGCATCTACACCGGCACCCACTGCCCCTTCGACACCGAAGGCACCACCGCACTCACCAACGCCGGCACGCTGCCCCTGCCCGGTTAGACGCCGCTCTCCGAACAGGAGGCTGGTATGCGGATGCCGCCGGCAAGCCCGATCATGAGTACATGTCGATGAGTGCGCCGAGCCGTACCGGCCGATCCCGCTTGGGCACAGTCGTTCGCCGCCTCCGTTTCATCGTTCTGGCCCTCCTGGGCACGCTGCTGTTTCTCGGCAGCGTCACGGTCCGCATCCTCGACCGGCCGCAGGACTTCCGCTTCATCGACAACCGCAACGGCGAGACCTATACGCGTTCCTTCGCCGCCGGCGTCGACCCCGGCGGCATGACCGGGTTCGCGTGTGCGTATATATGCCCGCTGCAGTTGCAGTTGACCGTCCGTGAAACGGATCGCACCATCGTCGACGGCACGTTCTACGGCAATGTCACGGCCGACCAGACGGGGCCGGAACCGGCCAGGATCGTGCTGCTCACACCCCGCAACACTGACGGCTTCACGCTCGATCGGGGCTCCGCCGCCGGCTTCGAGCTCACGACCACCGAGGCTCACGTCCCGGCCGACGCCTACGAGAAGACCAACCCGGGGCCTGTCACAGCGGCGATCCTGTCCGTCAAGAACTTCATCTCCGGGGGCAGTTTCGCCGTTCACTTCACCTGGCACACGTCCGGCGACGACCTGCGCCAGGCCGGGATCGGCAGGTACAACCTGCGGGTCATCAGCCAGCCCAGGAGCGTGGTCCTGCGCAACCTCGACGTGTTTCCGATGTTCCCGGACGGAGACGGCGTCGACCAGTCGCTGCGGCAACTGTCCATCGCCGTCGACATCGGGCGGGGTTCCCGGGTGGCGCTCGCCGAGCCGGAGCCCGGCAACCGGCCGGTTCCAGGGCTGCTCGAGTGGCGGACGAACTCGGACGGCAACACGACCTATCACCTGATGACCGTCGAGAACGCGACAACCCGCTTCTGGGTGGGGCTGCTCAACGAGCAGGCCCTGTTCGCCGCCGGACTTCTGCTCGGTGCGGCGATCGGCGCCCTGGCCTCGGCCTGGTTCACCGACCGGCGCAAACCCGCCCCGGACTGAAGTGGACGCCTTCACACGGGCCGGAACGTCCGACCAGGCATCGACAGCCTGACGGGTGCGGGACGGTTGCCGACGGGTTTGTCTAACGGTGCGAATCCCCGCGGCGGCTCAGCGAGATGCTTCGGCAAACGAAGTGACTCGTGACGCGGCCTTCGTGGGCTGCCACTTCGGGGGTGCGTGATGGGGACGACGTCGCTTGATACACCGGAACGCCGGCGGGGCCTGATCGGCGGGCTGGCGAACCTGCGGGTGAGCACGAAGATCATGGTGGCGGTCCTGGTGGTCGCCACCCTGGGAGCGGCCGTGTCCTCATTCGCGGTGCTGGAGATGGCAAAGATCAACCGCAGCACCGACGCCGTCTACAACGGCAGCCTGCAACTGCAGACCATCGCCGAGGCGCGTAACGCCTTCAACCGGGTCCGCATCGACTCGCTCAACCACTTCGTGTCCGACAACGCCGAGGTGAAGGCCGAGGCGGAGAAGTCCCTCACCACCGACCTGAAGATGCTCGCCGACGCGGAGGACACCTACAAGGCGTTCGAGCTCGGGCCGATCCGGGTCGCCGCCCTGGCCGATTTCGACAAGGCCTGGTCCGAGTACGTGTCGCTGCTCGACAGCAAGCTCCTCCCGCTGAGCCGGGCCGGTAAGAACGTGCAGGTCGAGGCCGTCCGCAAGGCCGAGATCGACCCGCTGGTCAAGCAGGCCCGCGAAGCCATGGACACCCTCTCGAAGCAGACCATCGTCAAGGCGCAGGAGGAGAAGGCGGCGGCCCAGTCCGCCTACTCCACCACCCGTACGCTCGTCATCGCCCTGATCATCGCCGGACTGGTCCTGGGCGTGGCCGCCGCGATGGGCATCGCCCGGCTGATCACCAAGCCGCTGGCCCGCTGCGTGAAGGTCCTGATCGCGATCCGCGACGGCGACCTGACCGCCCGCACCGGCCTGGCCGGCAAGGACGAGGTCGGCGTGCTCGCGCAGGCCCTGGACACCTCCACCGAGGCGGTGGCCGGCATGGTGCGCCAGGTCGCCGAGAACGCACACCACGTCGCCGCGGCCTCCGAGGAGCTCTCGTCGGTCTCCGTGCAGATGTCCTCGGCCGCCGAGGAGACCTCCGCCCAGGCCGGAACCGTCGCGGACGCCGCCGGCCTGGTGTCGCAGAGCGTGCAGACCGTTGCCGCCGGCGCCGACGAGATGGGCGTCGCGATCCGGGAGATCGCCACGAGCGCCACCCAGGCCGCGTCCGTTTCGGCCCAGGCGGCGCAGACCGCCGAGCAGACCAACGCGATCGTCGCGAAGCTAGGCAAGTCCTCCACGGAAATCACCAGCGTGGTGCAGACCATCACCTCGATCGCCGAGCAGACCAACCTGCTCGCTCTCAACGCCACCATCGAGGCCGCCCGGGCCGGCGAGCAGGGCAAGGGCTTCGCCGTGGTGGCCTCCGAGGTCAAGGACCTCGCCCAGGAGACCGCCCGTGCCACCGACGACATCACCCAGCGCATCGCTGCCATCCAGCAGGACACCGAGCAGGCGGTCCTCGCGATCGGCGAGATCACCGAGGTGACCGCCCGGATCAACGACTACGCCGCGACGATCGCCGCCGCGGTGGAGGAGCAGACCGCCACCACCAACGAGATGAGCCGCAGCGTCGCCGAGGCCTCCACCGGCGCGGGCGACATCGCCGGCACCATCGCGGGCGTGGCCCAGGCTGCCGACGCCACCGCAACGGGCGCGACCGAGACCCAGACCACGGCGCAGGAGCTGGCCCGCATGGCAGAGGAGCTGCACCAGACCATCTCCGTCTACCGCGTCTGAAACCCCCGGCTGGCTGGGCGTCAGCGGGGCCTCACGCCCCAAAAAGCCCCGCTCACGCCCAGCTGGCTCCACCGGCTGGGCGTCAGCGACGCCCCAAACCCCGAAAAGCCCCGCTCACGCCCAGCCGACCCCACCGGCTGGGCGTGAGCGGTGTGCCGGGCCGCGCGAGGCAACGCTGAGAGCCAGCCGGGGGGGCGAGCTGGACGCGAGCGGGGGGACGGGCGGGGCGCGGGCGGGG